>CAZTLA010000008.1:0-33301 GCA_964614365.1 uncultured Syntrophales bacterium
CCATCGTCGCTTGGCCTTGGATTATTAATGCGCTAATGAATTAGACATGGAATTAGACGTTGAAACGAAAGGTAATAATATCCCCATCCCGAACGATGTACTCCTTCCCCTCCAGACGGAGCCTGCCTGCCGCCTTTGCGCCGGCAATCGTGCCGCCGCAGGCCTTGAAATCTTCGTAACTCACCACTTCCGCCTTGATGAAACCCCGTTCGAAATCCTTGTGGATGGCTGCGGCCGCGCGGGGGGCTTTCGATCCGGCGGGGATAACCCAGGATTTCACCTCATCCTCACCGCAGGTAAAATAGGCGATGCGTCCCAGCAGGGAAAAGGAAGCGCGGATGATGCGCCCGAAGGCAGGCTCTTCGACGCCCATTGAGTCCAGATACTCCGCCTGTTCCTCCGGCGCCAGTCCGGCCAGCTCCGCCTCGATCTGGCAGCAGATGCCAATGACCGGCGCCGTAAGCCCTGCCTGCTCACGGAAGGCATCAGTGAGGGCGAGATTATCCTCCGCCGTGTTCAGGACGACCAGTTCCGGGCGGATCGTCCAGAAGGAGAAACTCCTGAGAGACGTGAGCTCTTCAGCCGTGAAGCTGAGCTCGCGAAGCGGCTTGCCTCCCTCGAGCTGATCCTTCAACCGTGGAAGAATCCGGGTATGGGCGCTTTCCTGGGGATTGAGGGCCTTTTTCGGCAGTCGCGTCATCTTCTCCAGGCGGTTTTCCACAATGAGCAGATCGGAAAGGACCAGTTCATCCTCAAGCTCCCGGTAACTGTTGATGACTTCCTGAATGCCGCCGGCGGAGAATCCGTCAACCACGTGCAGAAGGCCGTCGGCGCCGCTTAAGTTCTGGCGCACCGAATCCCATGCCTTTTCGCCCACGGCGTTCACGTCGCTCAAGGGCACCTTGGCGGGCGATACCTTTGCCGGCTGAAACACTTCCACGAGGTGATCGAAGCGCTCATCGGGAACCGTTGCCTGGCCGCGAATGCAGGTCTCGCCGTGGACGTCGCTGCTCTTCGTTCCCGTCATGATTTCGAAGAGCGTGCTTTTGCCGCTCTGTGGCAGGCCTATTATGCCGATTTCCATTGTTCCCTTTCTCTAAAACCGCGCAACCGCTCTTAGGCGAATTCCTTTTTGATTCGCGTCATCGCCTCCTCAAGCCGGTTGTCCGGCACGGTAAGGGATATGCGGATGTATCCTTCCCCATACTGGCCGTAGGCATTCCCCGATGCCACGACAACGGCGGTTTTTTCGAAGAGCCTGTTCGTGAACTCGATGGAGGTCATCCCCGTAGGCACAGGCACCCAGAGATAGAAGGTTCCCTTGGGGGGGACGAATTTGATGCCGATGGCCGCGAGTGTTTTCAGGACCAGTTCCCGTCTGCGGGCATAAATGGCCAGCATATTCCTGATGGCGCCCGTTTCGTTTTTCAGGGCATGGATGCCGGCAAACTGGATGGCGTTGAAAATGCCCGAATCGGTATTTTCTTTCACCTTGCTCATCGCTGCGATCAGTTCCGTATTGCCCACGGCCATCCCGATCCGCCAGCCTGTCATGTTGTAAGGCTTGGAGAGAGAATTGAGTTCCACGCCCACATCCTTTGCGCCTTTCGCCGTCATGAAACTCAGCCGTTCCTGGCCGTCGAAGAGTATCTCGCTGTAGGGGTTGTCGTAGCAGACGGCAATGTTGTTCGCCTTGGCAAACGTGACGACCCGGTCGAAAAACTCCCGTGTGGCGCAGGCGCCCGTAGGATTGTTGGGGTAGTTGAGGAACATGGCCCGCGCCTTCTTCACGATCGGCGCCGGGATGTCTTCAAAGACGGGCAGGTAATTATTCTTCGCCAGGATCGGCATGTTGTAGGGCTCGCCGTCCCCCATCAAAATACTGGAACGGTAGGCGGGGTAGCCGGGATCCGTCATGAGGACCACGTCGCCGGGATTGACCGAGCCCAGGATGAAATGATGGCAGCCCTCCTTGGACCCGATGAGCCCCAGTATCTCGTTTGCCGGGTCCAGGGTGACGCCGTAACGCTCGTTGTACCAGCGGGCCACTTCCTGCCGGAAGGCAAACATGCCTTTCTCTTCATCCGTGGGATAGCGGTGGTTCTCGGGGGCTTTCGCGCTGGCACAGAGTGCTTCAACTATGGAATCCGGCGTAGGCTCGACGGGATCACCGATCGCCAGGCTGATAACGTCCACACCATCGGCCTTCGCTTTGGCGATCTTCTTTCTCAGTTCCATGAACAGGTACGGTGGAATCTTCGTCAATCGTTCGGCTGTCTGCAATGTACACTCCTCCTCCAATGAATATTTGTAAATTATTGCTTATCCGGAAAACAAAGGTAAAACCGTAATAGGGAACGGGAAAATGATACGGAATTTCTAAGAAATTCGTATGGTGTCTCCGAAAATCGGTTTTAGGATTTCACCTCATATGCTTCCTCCCAGAGCCGGCCCTCGTAAACCACGCGTACCCGGCCCTCAAGGTATACATTCGTAAATGCGTTGCCGGTCTTTGAGAAATGAACCGTAAGGACCTCGCCGCTTTTCACCTTTACATCCACCGGCGAATCCACCAGTCCCTTCACCGCCGACAGGAGAACGGAAGCAACGGAGCCTGTTCCGCAGGCAAGGGTCTCGTCTTCCACGCCCCGTTCGTAGGTTCTTACCACGATCGTGTGCCGGTCGTTCACCTTCACGAAATTCGCATTCGCCCCCGCAGGCCGGTACGCCTCATGGTATCGTATCACCCTGCCCACGCGGACAACATCATAACGGTCGAGGTCCTCGACGTAATGGACCACGTGGGGAACCCCGGTGTTTATGCTGCCCACGGCAAGCGACTGGCCCTCCACGGCGATCTGCTGCACCGATTTCAGATCATAGGGCTCGGTGAGGCGCAGCTTGACCACGTCGCCTTTTACCTCGGCGTCAATAAGACCCGCCCCCGTCTCAAAGGACATCTTTTCACCGGCAATTCCCTTTATGAAGGCAAAGCGGGCGGCGCAGCGGCCGCCGTTGCCGCACATGTCCACCTCGCTGCCGTCGGCGTTGAAAAAGCGCCAGCGGAAGTCAGCGCGCGCGGAATTCTCGATGATAATGAGCCCGTCGGCCCCCACGGAGATCTTCCGTTCGCAGACGGCCTTGACGAATCCCGCCACGTCGGGCACGTCGAGAGACCCGTCCCGGTTGTCGATAAGGATAAAGTCATTGCCGCTGCCGCTCATCTTAGAAAATTCAATCATGTATTCAACCTCGGGCACTTCCCGCAACGTCGGGAGGTTCTTTTTTTGTAAGGCACCGCCTTATAACAAATTTGCTTCCCCCTGTCCACAGAGAACCGGAGTAAAAGGCAGCGTTGGCACGCCGTGTCCATGAGAAAGAAATACCGGTAATGATACTTGTTCGGATTCTTCCTTGCCTGGGAACATTATCGTTCAACTTCTCGGTTAATTTATACAAAATTGTTCCATTATTATTACTTTGCCGAAGTGAGTTTATATAAAAAACTATAAAAGTCAAATAGCTATGAGAATACGATCGCGATGGCACCATAATTGCTCTTTTACGGGCAAATGGTATTCGGCAATGATCGGGTAAAGGAAAAAGGACAATAAGGCAGCAACTGAGTTAGTTGGGCTACCTGAATCAGGAGGATGAGATGAAGATTTTTCGATTACTGACATTCGGCATTTTGGCAATTACGTTATTTCACGGTACGGCAAACGCCACGCCATCAACGCAAATTTGGATTCCCTCCACGGACATCGTACCCTTTAAAACGGTCCATTTCGGCTTTGATACCTACATCAAGACCGAAAGCAGGGATGACGGCACGAACGAGCCCACCGTAACGAACCTGGGCCTGACCGTGGGCGTGCTGCCTTTTAAAACGGTGCAGATGGAAGTGGGAATCGATTACCGCGACACGGGGGGAACCCATACCTATCCCCTGCTGTTCAATGCCAAGATCGGCGTACCCGAAGAAGGCGCCTTGTTCAAATATTCGCCGGCCATCGTGGTGGGCGGATACGACTTCGGCACCAAGAAGGACGTTACGGATTACAACATCTATTATGCCCTTGTCGCAAAAACCCTGGGCAAGCTGGGACGATTCTCCGCCGGCTACTACATAGGCAACGACAAGCTGCTCACCAAAATAGACGGCACGAAAGACAACGACGGCGTCCTGCTTTCCTGGGATCGTACCATCGCCGAGATATCGGACAAACTCTGGCTTGCCGTGGATTACCAGGGAGGGAAAAACAGCTACGGTGCACTGAGTTTCGGTGCGGCATGGAAGTTTGCACCCAATGTCAGTGTTATCCTGGGCTATGACATCTATAACGAAAGCGCCTACAAGCCCACAACAACCATACAGTTGGACATTGACTTCTAATAGTTGCAGCAATATTACAAAGTAACTTCATGAGGAGGTAATTATTATGAATACCGGAGATACGGCATGGGTTTTGGTTTCCAGCACACTGGTTCTGCTGATGACCGTGGGACTCGCCTTTTTTTACGGCGGCCTGGCACGGAGGAAGAATGTCCTTTCCATCATCATGCAGTGTTTCATCATCATGTGCGTCATCAGCCTGCAATGGGTGCTGTACGGCTACTCGCTCGCCTTCGGGCCTGATACGGGCCGCGGCATCATCGGAACCCTCGCCTGGGCGGGCTTGAACGGCGTGGGCGGCCAGCCCAATGCGGATTATGCGGCCACCATTCCCCACCAGGTGTTCATGATCTTTCAGGCCATGTTCGCCATCATCACGCCGGCGCTCATGATCGGCGCTTTCGCGGAGAGGATAAAATTCTCCGCCTTCCTCGCCCTCACGATCCTCTGGGCAACGCTGGTTTACGACCCGCTGGCGCACTGGGTGTGGGGTACGGGGGGATGGCTCAGGAATCTGGGTGCCCTCGACTTTGCCGGCGGCATCGTCGTCCACGTGAGCTCCGGCGTCTCGGCGCTCGTCATAGCGGTCCTGTTGGGGAAAAGAATCGGATTCGAGCGGCATGCATACCGTCCCCACAATATGTCCTGGGTCTCCCTGGGTGCGGGCCTGCTCTGGTTTGGCTGGTTCGGTTTCAATGCTGGCAGCGCCCTCGCTGCGGGAGCGCTGGCAGCGAATGCCTTCGTCACCACCAACACCGCCGCAGCGACTGCCGGCCTGGTCTGGGCACTTATTGAATGGCGGAAGCACGGGGCGCCCACGCTGCTCGGCACCGTCACAGGGGCCGTGGCAGGGCTCGTGGCCATCACTCCGGCCTGCGGTTTCGTCAGCCCCGTAAACGCCATCTTCATCGGCGCTCTCGTCAGCGTTTTCTGCTACCTGGCCCTCACGAAAATAAAGGCCTATTTCGGATATGACGACGCCCTCGATGTCTTCGGCGTCCACGGTGTGGGAGGGATATGGGGAACCGTTGCCACGGGGCTCTTTGCAGAAAAGGCCGTAAATGCAGGCGGCGCCGACGGGCTCTTCTTCGGCGGCATTCATCTCTTTCTCGTCCAATTGGCGCTGGTCGCCGTCGCCGTTCTCTATGCTCTCATCATGGCCACGATCATCTACAAGGTCGTTGACCAGTTCATCGGCATGAGGGTCGGGAACAAAGAAGAACTCATCGGTCTGGATCTGACCCAGCACAACGAATCGGCCTACACGGTACTGGAATAGGAGGACTTAGCCATGAAATATGTTATTGCCATTATCCAACCCCATAAGCTCGATGAAGTGAAGCAGGCACTGGAAGACGTGGAGGTAAACCTGATGACCGTGTCCAACGTACTGGGACAGGGCAGGCAGAAGGGGATTACCGAGATATACCGGGGCGCCAAAGAGGTGGGGAGCCTGCTGAAGAAAGTGAAACTGGAGATCGCCGTGAACGAAGACTTCGTGGAACCCACTATCCAGGCGATCATCAAGGGCGCCCACACCGGCGAGATGGGCGACGGCAAGATATTCGTGCTGGATCTTGGTGAATGCGTGCGCATCGGCACGGGCGAGCGCGGCGGTGTTGCCATAGGATAAGGTTGTTTGGCTGATGCCTTTTCCGGATACGAAGAGAACGACGAAAGAAGGATGCGCTATTTCTGAGAAAATTAATGCCGCACGTTAGGCGTGTTCCACCCAAACCTCATGAATCGCGACGCTGCTTTTTGCCACAAAGGACCTTCGGGCTTTCGACCGTATTTCTTTTGCCTGAATATGGGGCGATAAGTCGGGACAGCTCATAAGATACATCCGGCCGCCCCGGTTCAAATGCGCCGGAAGATCGGCCAACACCTTTCTCAAAAGCTTTCCTCCGAAGTCATAGCGGTTGGGATCCTGGGGGGCGATTTCCTCTATCGCCAGGGGGGCCTCGAAAAAAATGGCATCATACAGGGCGTTTATGTCATTAAAACCATCACTCACCCAGGCATGAACGAGGTTCTCAACTCCGATCCGGCGCGCCGTAGCCCTGGTATTGGCAACAGCAACGGGATTAATATCGGTCGCATCAACAGGAACGTTATACTTCAGCGCGATACAAACAGCATCCAGGCCTGCGCCCGTACCCAGTACGAGGACGTTCTTACAGCCCGTAAGTTCAGGAAGACCTATTTCCAGAAGATTTTCCACATAGGGGTTGTTATAGGAATAGACGCTGGGAAAAAGAGGAATTTCCGGTACTGCACCGAATAGGGCTTCAAACAGGTCAACGGCAACCTTCAACGTCGGCTTCATGTTCCACCCGATGCGCAGGTCTGTGAGCCCCTTGATGTCTACATTCATCCAGGCAGGTTCTAACGCAGCCAACAACTGTGGGGCATCTTGGGAAAAGAACTCCCGTATAGCGCTTCGGAGCCGGTAGACGGCATTCTTATTGTTTGCATAGGAATCCAGAAGAAGCGTGGAATGGCCAAACAGAATATCCTTGTCCCCCGTCAGGAATAAAATCGAAAGTGGATACGCATATCCTTCATACCGATAGCTCAACAGAATGGCCCTGCCGTCTTTACTCTCGAAGACTGACGCTGCAGGTTGACCCAGTCTGGTAACGATATATTCATCCGACAGATGCGGCTCAAGCGCCGGCAGTTCTATTCCCAGCGAATTCAAAAAAAGAATCAAGTCTTTCTCTTGCAATGACGAATCTGCTAAAACTTCATTCATGATATTTTCCGGGAACTGAACTTTTCAGGATAGTATTGTTTTTGTAAAGGGCACTGCCCCACATCAGCAAGGGCTAAGCGAAATCTCATTACCGGGGCGCCGAGAAAAAATGCAAAAAGGGGACCGTTGCCCCCTTTTTGCACAGTTCCTCGCCGAATGCTTCATCGCGTCCTTTGCGGACGGTCTTCGCATTGTCCGTTTTATTCACGGAAGGCTTCTTCTCGTTTTTTGGATAAGGCCGGGATACACACGACAAGCAGTGCAAGCACGGCAAGCGTGAGCAGAGTCGCGCTGATGGGACGCTGCAGGAAGACCATCGGGTTGCCGCGAGAGAGCAGCATGGCGCGCCGCAGATATTCTTCCATCAGCGGTCCGAGGATGAAGGCGAGCAACATGGGCGCCGGCTCACAGTCCAGTTTGACGAACAGGTACCCCAGGAATCCGAACAGGGCCATGAAATAGATATCGAACTGGGCATTCTTCAAGCTGAACACGCCGATGCCGCAAAACACGAGGATTGCCGGATACAGAAAATGATACGGAACCATGATAATTCGCACCCACATGCCGATCATGGGCAGATTCAGGACGATGAGAAAAAAATTGCCGATCCACATGGATACGATAATCCCCCAGAACAGCGCCGGCTGCTCGGTGATCACCGAGGGGCCGGGCTGGATGCCCTGAATGATCATCGCTCCCACCATGAGCGCCATAACCGGGTTTGAGGGAATGCCGAGCGTCAGCATGGGGATAAATGAGGTCTGGGCGCCGGCATTGTTAGCCGATTCCGGAGCGGCAACGCCTTCGATCGCGCCCTTGCCGAACTCCGCCGAATATTTCGAGACTTTCTTGTCAATGGAGTAGGCTGCAAAGGCGCCAAGAATGGAGCCGCTGCCCGGCAGAATGCCGAGCGCCGAGCCGATGGTGGTTCCCCGCAGGATCGGCCATACCATACGCTTCCAATCCTCACGGGTCGGCATCAGGGTGGTGATCTTCGTCACCCTGCCGGTACGGTCTTTTTCCTTCTCCAGGTTGCGAATAATCTCGCCGAGACCAAACATGCCCATGGCGACCACCACAAAGCCGATCCCGTCGGCAAGCTCGGGAAGACCGAAGGAAAACCGTTGTGTGCCGGAATTAACATCTGTTCCAACCAGCCCCAGAAGCAGGCCCAGTATGACCATACCCACAGCATGCAGTAATGACCCCTGCGCCAGCACCACGGCGGCAATCAATCCGAGGACCATGAGTGAAAAATAATCCGCCGGGCCGAATTTCAGCGCAACTGCGGCGAGCGGCGGCGCAAAGAGGGCGATAAGAAAGGTGGCGACCGTGCCGGCAAAAAAGGAACCCACGGCTGACGCGGTAAGGGCAACACCGGCGCGTCCCTGACGCGCCATCTGATAACCGTCGAGCGTCGTAACCACGGATGCCGCTTCACCCGGAACATTCACCAGAATCGAGGTAGTGGAACCGCCGTACTGGGAGCCGTAGTAAATTCCCGCAAGCATGATCAAGGCGGAAATAGGCGGCAGGACAAACGTAATGGGGAGCAACATGGCAATGGTGGCCGTCGGTCCGAGTCCGGGTAAAACACCGATCAGCGTGCCGAGAAAAACGCCCGCCAGGCAGTAGAGCAAATTGGCGCCTGTTAAGGCCGTATGAAAACCTAAACTGAGGTTCGCAATGAGTTCCATAGTGCCTTTCTGAGCATAGACCAGGTTATCTGCCGAACCACGAACCCAGTATCGGCAGCGGGACTCCCAAACCCTTCAGGAATATCAAAATACAGAAGAACGTCATTCCCGCTGCCAGTGCAAGTGCGGACCTCCAGCGAAACTGACTGCTCGCATAAGAACTGATGATCACCAACAGGGGCAGTGCTATGATGAGACCGGCTCCTCGAACGATAAGGCCAAACAGCAGCGTTGAACCGACGACCAGAAAAAGTCCCCGGAACGAGACAGCGCCGATGGGGGTACCGGGCCGGATAAGCGAACGGATCAGGGAAATAATCCCGATCAGTATCAGGAGAATGCTGAGAACTGTCGGAAAGTAGGCCGGTCCCATCTTGGTGCCGGTTCCCATGCCATAGTCACGGGCGATAAAAATTATCGCCGATCCAAAGACGATGTAAATGACGCCGGCCCAGAAATCCTTGACATTGCGTATTCCCCGATCAGTCGGCATAGACGCCCGCTTTTTTGATAATCGGCGCCCACTTGTCGATTTCCGCCTTGAGGTGTGTACGGAGCGCTTCCGGGGTGGCGCGATTTTCCGCAACCGGTTCGGTCCCCAGTTGGGCAAAGCGCTGTTTCACCGTGGCATCCTTCAACGCATGTTGCAAGGCTTTCACGAGGGCGTCAATAATGGGCTTCGGCGTACCCTTGGGGGCATACAGGGCATGCCACACCGATACTTCAAAGTTCGGCAACCCTGCCTCACTCATTGTGGGCACATCCGGCAGCGACGGCACCCGCTTCTTCGTCGTGACGCCGTAGACCTTGATTTTGCCGCCCTTGATCTGACCGGTGGTGTTTGTGGTCTGATCGCACATGAAATCCACCTGGCCGCCGAGCAGGTCGTTCATGGCCGGACCGGTGCCTTTGTAAGGGATGGTCGTGAAGTCCGTCTGGATGGCGCTCTGGAACAGCATGCCGCAGAGGTGCGACGCGGCGCCCAAACCGGCGTTGGCCAGATTCACTTTCTCTTTGTTTGCCTTGACGTAGGCGATTAACTCCTTGAGATCCTTGGCAGGGAAATCCTTCCGGGCAACCAAGGTCATGGGCACCTCGTTCACCAGTCCGATGGGCTCAAAGTCAGTGATGGAATTGTAGGGCAGCTTGCGATAGAGAGACGGCGCGGTAGAGTGTCCGATATGGTGCAAAAAGATCGTATATCCGTCCGGTGGAGCTTTCGCCACGCGCCAAGCCCCCATGGTGCCTCCGGCGCCGTCCACATTCTCTACGATGCACTGGGTGTTGAGCGATGTACCCATCGCCAGGCTTAGCAGGCGTGCCACCGTGTCCGTTGGACCGCCCGCCGTAAAGGGCACGACGATGGTAATCACCTTGGTAGGAAACTGTTCTGCTGCATATGCCTGCGTTATTCCCAGACATGCGACACAAAGGAGCATTAACATTTTCTTCATCATGGGCGCCTCCATAATCATTCAGCGATGCATCGGGGATTTCAGGAATAAGTATCGACCTTTTGCAGTCTTATAAGGGAAATCATCTTTCGGTGTCAAGGTAATAATTATTATTTTTTCCGGGGATATCGGTCGGGATATCCTTCGGCCATGTCTTCTCTTTTACAATTCCCCGAGGCAGAATGTTCTCCCTGCTATCGGGCGCTTCAGCGACCCAATGCCGCCTTGATAGCCATCCCGATCTTCTCCCTGATGTAGGGTTTCTGAACATAGGCGCTTGCGCCCAGCGTGAGCGCCTTCCTGACACGGTCGGTCTCGGAATAACCGCTGACAATAATCGCCTTCTGCCCCGGTTTGAATTCCACGATCTGCCGGTAGGTCTCCAGGCCGTCTATCCCCTGTCCCATGATCATGTCCAGGATAACGAGATCGGCATCATGTATTTTCAGATATGCCAGGGCATCCTCGCCGCTGGGTTGGGATTGAACCCGGTAGCCGAGCCGGGTAAGGATCTGCGTCGCTACTTCTCTCTGGCTCTCAAGATCGTCAACCACGAGGAGGGTTTCCCCTCTTCCCCTATACTCCTCGACGGGAACCTGCGCCTCCTGTTTGGTCAACTCGTTCCTTGTCACGGGGAAATAGAGGGTAAAAGTGGTTCCGATCCCTGACTTGCTCTCCACGTCAATGTACCCGTTATGATCCTTTACCGTCCCCCATACGATGGCCAGTCCCAGTCCCGTTCCGCTCCTGCCCATACTCTTCTTCGTGTAAAACGGTTCAAAGATCTTGACCATGTCGCTTGCGGAAATGCCTCCGCCGGTATCCGATACGGTCACCACCACGTACTCCCCTGCCTCGACGGCGTCGTATCCCTGCACGGGTCGGTCAAGATACCGGTTTCCCGTCCTGATGACAACATCTCCCGTTCCTGATATTGCTTCCGCTGCGTTCGATACAAGGTTCATGACGGTTTTTTCCAGATGCACCGGCGAGCCTTTGATATTCAACAGTGCAGGGGCCAATTCCGTTCTGAAGGTCACCGTCGGGTGGTAGGCGGCCAGCTTCTGATACATGGGGGTTTTCAGGAATCCGTCGACAATGTCGTTGATATTCACGACCGCGGAGATGGCGACGCCCCGCCGGGCCACGGTCAACAGGTCCTGGATGATGGTGGCCGCCTTTTCCGTGGATGCGAGGATATTCGTAACATAGGTATTCAGGGGACCGCCTTCCGGTATCTGATCCAGCATCAGTTCCGAGTACCCCTGCAGCACGCCCAGAACGTTATTGAGGTCATGGGCAACTCCTCCCGCCAGGGTGCCCAAGGCCTCCATCTTCTCGGAGCGATGCAGGCGCGCCTCCAGTTCCCTGCGCTCTTCCGCCGAACGCCTAAGTTCAGTGAAAAGCTGCGCATTGGCAATGGCACCCGCAATCTGATCCCCCACGCGTTCGGCAAGTTTCATGTCCTTCTCTGAATAAGCTTTTTGCTTGGCGGATCTAAACTGAAGGACACCGATCACCGCATCTTTCGAAATCAAAGGAGTCGCTATCAGCGAGCGAAACCCAGACTGTAAGTTTGGCGCAAGACCGGGGAATCTGTCTGAATAATCCTTATAGGTTTCTTCATTGAGGACCAAGCTCCTCTTGGTGCGCAGGATCTCTTCTGTAAGCGATAACGCCAACGGGTAAACAGCCCCCTTCTTACGATGCGGCAATTCCGTTCCTGAGGTATAGGTGGTAGTGGCTGTATTATCTCTGAGATTGATAATATTTATGGTAATTCTGTCGCTGGTGATAAGTTTACGAACTTCTGCGGCAAAGCGTTCGTACACCTCATCGATATCCAGTGATAACGTGATAATGCGACCGATCTCGGCGATAACCTCGTTCTCTTTCGCTAAGCGCCTCGCTTCTTCCTCACTCGCTCGCCTCGCTTCTTCCGCGCGCGTGCGGGTATCAAAGAGATGGACATTTTCCAGGGCTATGGCGATCTGGTGGGCGACGGTCCGAAAAATTTCGCTCTTTGTTGAATCCCATTGTCCCGGTTTCCGGCTGGCGAGGGTCATAAAACCAAATATTTTATCGGAGGTCTTCAGGGGAAGATACGCAGCGGACATGAATTCTTCCCCGGCGAGCGGCTCAGCCTCGCTGTCCGACGCCTGAAGGGTGTCGAAAATGATCGGTTCTGCGGTCTGGAGGATTTTTTTTGCCCCGGATTCATCCTCCAGGTTTGTCGGTCTTTTGGATATATATGCCTCGGAGAAGCCCCGGTAGTCTGAGAAGACAATCTCTCTGAGTTCATCGTCCACGAGTCTGATCGAAGCCGCCTCGGCTTCCGTGAAGCGCATAACCTTGGCGATCAGTTCGCCGAGCGTCTCTCGGATATCACTTGCATGGCTCATGACAGGGATGGTCAGGGCGGAAAGGATGGCCTGGTGGGAAGCATGGAGCTGCTCGGCCATGGAGTTGAACTGTTTCGCCAGCGCGCCGATTTCATCGTTCGTTTCAACGGCAACCCGGTACGCGAGGTTGCCGCTCTCAATCTGCCATGCCCCCTCCTGAAGTCGGACAACAGGTCCGGTGAGACGGCGGCTCAATATCCGGGCCAGACCATAAGTGAATAAAAGACCCAGAAAGGACAGACCGGCAAAAAACCCTATCTTCCGACGGATGGGGGCGAAGAGCGCGGACTCCGACTGTTCGATCACTACCGCCCACCGCGGCTTGGAGACGAGCAGGCCCGTGGCCACGACGTTCTCTCCCCGTTCGTTCCGGTAAACGCCTTCCACGGAAGAGCGATCATCAGATCTCCGGCGATCAAGAAGCTGTTGAATGATAGGCCGATCGGCAAAGGCAAACTGTCGAAGCACCGTACTTGGATCGGCGGCGGCGATGAGTCTCCCCATCTCATCAACAATATAAACCCTGCCTCCATGACTTTGCTTGAATTCGCCCGTGAGACCCCACAGCGACCTGAGGTTGATGATGCCGAACACCAGTCCGTGCAACGAGCCAACAGAACCGGGAAGTCGCGCCGTCAGAGCAACCAAGGGTTCTGAAGTCGCCGTGATCGTCACCGGTTCCCAATGGGTCTCCTCCTGCATCCCCGCTCGGAAAAGGGAACTGGCGGAGCGATCGCTCAGATCCTGATCGGTGATGACCGTCCTCCGGGAAAGCCTCATGAGCTCTTTTCCGTTCCCGTCAAGGATGCCGATTTCTTCAAACTCCGGTTCGCCCTGCAAGAAACGATGAGCCGTGAGACGGAGTCCCTCACGGTCTCCCTCCATAAGGGAGGGGCGAAACCGCTGGGCAACGCTCTTTAAGTCCGCTTCATTCTCCTCGATGTGTGTTTGTATTACATCCCGGAGCAACTGAACGGACACCTGCCTGAGTTCAATCTGGCTTTGACGGATATCCGTGATGTCGCCGGGGAGCCAGATCAGGTTGGCAATCAGCAAGCCCCCGACACCCATCCCCCCCAGCAGGAAGAACATGCGGCGGCGGATGGTACCGGATAAAGGAACTATTTTGCCCGCTATCGTCGTTGCCCTTTTTTTCATGATGTTACTCAATCAGGCGGTCCGCCCGCTCCAGGATGCCGCGGGGGATCGTGAGCCCGATCTCCCTGGCGGTAGCAAGGTTGACGGTGAGGAAGAGCTTATTGGGGGTTTCGATCACGATATCGCTGGGTTTCACTCCCTTCAGCACTCTGTCCACAAGCGGCGCCGCCTGCCGCCCGACCATCTGAGGATTAGGTCCAAAGGAACACAGGGCGCCTTGCTTAACCATAAACTCATCGGGGACGACCAGGGGTATCCTCGCCTCTTTGGCTTTCTTGATAAGTGAATCAAGCTTACCCAGCATTAAAATCGAAGGCACGTAGTAAATCGCATCAACGGATCCCCTGGGCATATCCCGGAGCACCTGTTCGAGCGCCTCACCACTTGCCACGTCGCGACGCACTAACTGGACCCCGACCTTTTTCGCCGTCTCCGTAAGGAAGATCATTGTACTCAGTGCGATGCTCTCTGCGGGAGTCACAATGGTTAGCACCCGCTTTATTTTAGGCGCTACCTCCAAGAGAGTTTCCAGCCGTTTGCCGGAAAGGGGGGCGTTAAAGGACGAAATGCCCGTCACGTTGTTTTTCGAGGAGGCATAAGCGGCGATCAGGGCGGCTTCAACGGGGTTGCCCACCCAAGCGAAAACGATGGGGACGGTGGCGGTCGCCTGCTTTGCTGCGACGGAATGAGTCGTCGTCACCGGGAACAGCACGTCCGGCTTGGCGGCAAGAAGCTTCGCCGAACGGGAGGCAAGATCAACGGAGCTTCCCTTCGTGTCTTCCATGATAAAAGTGATATTCTTCCCTTCCTGATACCCGAGGCGGGCGAGTCCTTCCTTAAGTCCCTCGTGCACCGGCGAAAAAGTCAGCCCGGGGGTCAGCACGGCAATGCGGGCATGGGGCGTCTGGCTAAAGACGGACGACACTCCCGCAAGGACTGTCCAACTCACGGCAAGAAGAACGGCAATCGTCAATGTGCATGATTTCGTCTGCGCCATTTCCCTCCTCCTCTTGGCTGTTCCGTTATTCCACCAGACGGTCCGCACGTTCCAGGACTTCGCGGGGGACTTTCAGACCGATTGCCTTGGCTGTACCGAGATTAAGAACAAGCATGAGCTTCTCGGGCGTCTCGCTCGGAATCGCCGCGGGCTTTTCCCCCTTGAGGATCTTTGCCGCCAGCCGGGCGGACTGAACACCGACGGATCGAAAGTCCGGTCCGTAACTGATGAGAGCCCCCTTTGCCGCCATGCTCTCTTCGTGAACCGCCAAGGGAAGTTTATCCTGCCTGGCCTTTTCGATAAGGAGATGGATATGGCTTCCCAGATAGGAGGGGATATGGTAGATCGCGTCCACCGACTCCCTATGCTTTTCCTGTAATACCCGCTTAAGCTCTTCTTCCGTGCTCGCCTCCCGTCGGACCACCTGCACATGAAGTTTCTGCGCCGTATCCTCAAGAAATCGGAAAGAACTCTGCGCCACGTACTCCTTGGGCGAGACGATAGCCAGCAGTCGTTTGACCTTTGGCGCGACCGAAAGCAGGGCCTCCAGCCTCTTGCCCGAGAGGGAATCGGAGGCAGTCGCGATCCCGGTCAGGTTATTCTGCGAGGAGGCATAGGCGGCGATCAGTTTGGTTTGCACAGGATCGCCGACCCAGGCGAACACAACGGGGACGGTAACGGTTGCCTGCCTGGCGGCGACGGCGTGAGATGTCCCCACGGCATAGATCATATCGGGTTTTGCCGCCAGGAGCTTGGCCATCCGGGGGGCAAGATCGGCAGCGCTTCCCTTCGTATCCTCCATAATGAACTCAAGAGTATTCCCTCCTTTGTATCCGAGGCGGCTCAAACCTTCTTGAAATCCCTGAAATACGGGTTCAAAGGCCATCCCCGGGGTCAAAACCCCGATGCGCAGCGCCCGCGGCTGGGCTCGGGAGGGGCAGACGATCAAGAGCACGAGCGCCGCTTCCAGGAGAACCATGAAAAGAGAACGAACCACCAGGCGCTGCCTCTGCCTTGGTGAATTTGTGGGGAACAACATGATACCGTCACCTCCCAAAAAATTGATCGCCGATGTCAATAGTGGAGCAAAAACTATGCTCCAAGTTTTTCTCCCAGGGCCTTTCCGTACTCCTGACAGGCTCTCATGCCCTCATTGGCGCCCACCATTGCCTCTTTCATATTGAAGGCGCCCAGGTCAATCATCCCCATCTTAAACACGAATTCCATGGTATCAAAGATCATCTTGGGGGCGTCCCCGCTGTGCGTGTAAGAACCAAAGGCGCCCCCAGCTTTACCCTCGAGGCCTGCCTTCTGTGCCAAGAAGAGAAATGTTTCCATCGGGCCGGGCATGGCCCGATGATACGTAGGGCTGCCAAAAGCATACCCGTCGTAGCCCGTCAATTCCTTTTCATGCTTAATATCGATGATCTTTTTGACCTCTGCTTCATGTCCGGAAATACGCACCCCTTCGGCGATGTATTCCGCCATCTGCCGGGTATGCCCCATCCTGCTGAAATATAAAATCAATACCCTTTTCATACGTTTTCATCCTCCTGTTTAGTCGATTTTATTAAACAGCGATCCTTTGGGGAGTTTAACCCGAGTCCTCTAAGTTTTTCCATAAAAGCCTTTTGGGCATTATATATTATTTAAGAATAATTCTGGTCAAGTATTTATTATAAAATATAGACCACAATATAGGACAGTACATAATCACCATATTTAATTAAATTAATAAATATTAATTTATATTAGTAATACAAACTATCAGTATGATTTTTTTTCTTGATTTATTTATTTATTGTGTTTTATAATATAAATATGGCGAAGAAAATGTTTACGACACAAGTAAATAACGACTTACTTAAAGAATTCAAAAAGCTTGCCATTGATCTTGAAAGGCCTATTAACGATATTCTCGAAGAGGCCATACGTGATTTCTTGAAAAAGTTCGAGAAGCGAGCGGAGAAACCGCAAAAATAGGTCCTTATACAAATACGTTGGGCAACGGTGAAAAGAAAAAGGGTTAGAAAATTCCCGAATACGGACCGCGGGAGAAAGGGGGGGCGAGCACGATAAGGTTATATTCCATGCAAGACACATAAAAGAAACTCTAACCATTCAGCGTGCGAGGGGGTTAACATGGGATTCAGGAAATACGAGGATGAAATTGATGGGTTGCCGCATATCGTCTGGTTGGATGACGAGGAGAAGGCGGAGAAGAAGAAGACAAAAGAGAAGAATCGTTCATCAGATGAGGATACAAAGGGACGCAGACTCTTTAAGCCTTTTCGTTGATTGCGAAACAGGAGGTTAATGAGGATGGCCAAGGCGAAGGTATTCATTTTTGCCCCGGCGGATATGACGGGAGAGACTCATCAGCAGTTGGAAAAGGAAGGCTGCGAAGTCATTCTGGGGAGGGCAGGCTGGGACACCCCGCAGGGGAACAGCGAGGCCGAAATGGCCGGAATCGCGAAGGGGTGCGATGCCCTGGCGGGCACCTCAATCAGGAGTGCGCCCATTACCCGGAAGATCATGCAAAGCTCGGACAAACTCCGTATCGTTGCCAAATACACGGTTGGCGTCGATGACGTCGATATCGAGGCCGCAACGGAACTGGGAATTTTGGTGACCCATTCTCCGACCGAATCGAACTGGGGCGGCGTTGCGGAAGGAACCATTGCCATGATGCTCGCCATGCTCAAAAAAACCCGTGAGCGGGACCAACACCTCAAGGCGGGTGGGACATGGAGGGACCCGGAGCTTCAGGGAACCTACGTCGGCTCCCGTGCCGACGGCTATCCCGGGATCACCATCGGCTTGGTCGGCCTCGGCAGGATCGGGAGCCGCGTTGCCGTCCTGATGCGGCACTGGAAGGCGAGAATCTTGGCTTGCGACCCCTACGTTCCCGAATCCAAGTTCGCTGAATATGGCGTCCTGCGCCTGGACCTGTCGACCCTCCTCCGGGAGTCAGACGTCGTGAGTCTGCACGTCATCCTGACCCGAGAAACCACTCGGCTGATCGGCGCGGAACAACTGGCGCTGATGAAACCGACTGCGATTTTTATCAATACGGCCCGGGGGGCCTGCGTGGACGAAATCGCGCTCGTCCATGCCCTGCAAAAGGGGAAAATCGCCGGCGCGGCGCTGGACGTTTTCGAACACGAACCGCTGGCGCTCGACAGTCCGCTGCGTACCCTGGGCGCCAGGGTGCTGCTCTCTCCCCACATGGTCTCCTCAAACGTCGGGAGCGGGCTCAAGCCCGGGGTCCTGTGGGGCATGGAATCCGTACGCCGCGCCCTGCGCGGCGAGGTTCCCGACAACGTGTACAACAAGGAAGCGATCCCGAATTGGGAGAGGCGCTTCGGCGGCCGCTCCGTGCTGTGACAGTCTATCAGATAACCTGGCTGATATGCATGGCTTTGAATTTACCGCCGCTGTCCTTCGCCGCCTTGGCCAACTGAATGAGGCACCCGGGACAGGATGTCGCCACGACGGCAGCTCCGGTTCTCTCGATGTTTTCGCGCTTCTTCCCGAGTATCCGTGAAGAGATGTCCGGGTAATCCAGAGAAAAGGTTCCCGCCCCGCCGCAGCAGACATCGGCTTCTTCCATCTCGACGAAATTTCCAGCCGCCCGCAGAAGGTCCCGTGGCGGCTTCCTGATTCCCTGGCCTCTCGCAAGATGGCAGGGATCGTGGTAGGTCAACATGGCGTTTGCGTTCTTCCGCGGCCTGTAGCCGATCTGAGCCAGATACTCCGTCAGGTCCAGCACCTTGCGGCCGAAGGCGTGAGCCCGGTTTTTCCAAAGCGGGTCATCATCGAACCAGCTCCCCACATGCTTGAGCGCGCCGCTGCAGCTCGCGCAGTCGCTCACGACCACGTCGGCATCCTCGTAAAGCCGGATGTTCTCCCTGGCGAGCGCCAGGAATTCTTCCCGCATGCCGTGGGCAAGATGCGGCAATCCGCAACAGACATTGTCTTTCGGCATTACCCTGGTTGAGGCCGCCAGGATGTTCCGCGTCTGGGCCGATGCCTCGGGGAACATCATCCGCATGCCGCATCCCTGGAAATAGGCCACCTTTGCCGCCGCCGTGACCGCCGCACCGGAGGGCGGCGCTTTCCGCCCGAAGGCGGCCGGGCCGGCAAACGCGGCAAGGAAATTCGCCCGGGTGAATTCTTCCGGCGCGAACCCTTGGGGCAAAACGTTGTTGAGGCCAAGGCCGCGCAGGATCGAAAGCGCGCCCGCCACGAGTTTCACCAGGCCGCGGTTCTTCAGGATGCCGCCCACGATCCGATGCTTCGCGTTCTTCCGGCCGATACGGTCAACGAGATACTGGCGCACGCTGATCATCGCCTCGTCGGTCCTGATCGCGTTCGGGCACTCCTCGGCGCAGGCCCGGCACAAGAGGCAAAAATCGGCCGCGGCAAGCACGCCCGATGTCGGGGCGATGCCCCCTTCGGCCAGGGCCCGGGCAATCGCATTCTTGCCCCGCGCCCCCGATGATTCCACGTCCCTTACCCTGAAGAGCGGACAGACCGGCAGGCAAGCGCCGCAGCGGTCGCATGGGTTGACGGTTTTTTTCGCTTGCTGCAGCAATTCGTTGTCGGCAGTCTTTTGCACAACCCCTCGCTTGCTTCTCTGGTCTTACCAGATTTTACCCGGGTTTAAGATCCCTTTCGGATCGAGCGCCTGTTTTACCGCCTTCAGGGTCTTCACACCGGCCTCGCCCAAGGCCTGCGTGATATAATTCCGTTTGGTGACGCCGATTCCGTGCTCGCCGGACAGTGTCCCCCCGACCGCCAAGGCGGCCTGGAAAATTTCGCCTACCGCCAGATGTACCCGCTCTGCCTCCTCGGGATTGCGCAGGTCACAGAGTATCGACGGATGGATATTGCCGTCGCCGGCGTGGCCATAAACGGCAATAACAAGTTTAAATTTTTCGGAAATGGACCGGATGCGGCGCACTACATCGGGAAAGGCATCGCGCGGAACCGAAATATCTTCCCCGAGCCGATTGCGTGCGAGTGCGGCCACCGCGGAACTCAAACCCCGCCGAACAGTCCAGAGTTCGTCAGATTCCTCCAGCGACCGGGCTATGCGGAAATCGAGCGCGCCGCACTCCTTCGCCGCGGCCTCGATCCGTTTCGCCTGTGTATCGAGTACCCCGTCGTCCCCGCCGTCGATTTCGATAATGACACAGGATTCGACGGCCGCGGCAACGCTCATGTTGCCGTGCCGCGCCACGGCATCGAGACAGAATTTATCCATGATCTCGGCGGCCGCCGGCACGACGCCCGACTGCAGCATCTTATGGATCGTCATGCAGCCGTCATCGAGGGACCGGAACATGATCTGCACGGTCCCGCGCTTCTTCGGCAGGGGAATGAGTTTGAAGAGCGCCTTGGTGATAATGCCGAGGGTTCCCTCGGAACCCGTGAACAGGTGTTTCAGGTCGTAACCGGTAACGTTTTTTATGGTCTTGCCGCCGGTTTGGAGCACCGTGCCGTCCGCCAGAACGACTTCAAGACCCATGACGTAGTCCGCCGTCACGCCGTATTTTACCGCCCGCATGCCGCCGGCGTTCTCCGCCACGTTGCCGCCGATGGTGGAAAACCTCCAACTCGCCGGGTCGGGCGGATAGAAAAGCCCCCTGGCGGCGCAGCAGTTGTAGAGATCGATGGTGCGAACCCCCGCCTCGGCGCTCACCATCATGTTCTTCTCATCCAATTCGACGATCTTTTTCATGCGGTCAAGCGCAAGGGAGATGCCGCCCCTCAAGGGTACGCTGCCGCCGGTGCGCCCGCTCGCGGCGCCCCGCGGCGTGACGGGAATCGCGTATTCATAAGCGATGGCCATCAGCTTCGATACCTCTTCCGTTGTCAGCGGCCGTACGACGAGATCAGGCTTATTTGCCGGCAGCAGAGGCATGAAGGATGCGTCATAGGAATAGCCGAAAAGGTCGAGATCGGAATCGAGAACATTTTCCGTGCCGACGATCTCGCGAATCTTTTTCCGGATTTCTGCCGTAATCATCCAATCTGCCTCTCTAAAATACTATATCAATAACCATCCGCACGCATACTTCTTGAGTTCGCTCCAGGTAATGCTTTCGTTGCCGGATTCAGCGACGGCGGAAAGCGTCGGCAAAGGGATTGTTGAACGGTTTCGGGGCTTCCTTCCTCGTCGCGATCCCGCCGCGGTGCGCCGGCTTTTCCGGTCGATTCCTCTGCTCCGCGGGGACGGGGCGGACCGGTTGATCGGCATTCCCACCCGGCGACTTTTTCATGGAAAGGGAAATCCTCTGTCTCTCCGGATCGACGGCCAGAACCGTCACTTCCACCCTCTGGTTCACCTTGACCACGTCCCCGGGGGACTTCACGAAACGATCCGCCAGTTCGCTCACATGGACAAGGCCGTCCTGGTGGACGCCGATATCCACGAAGGCGCCAAAAGCCGTGATGTTTGTAACAACGCCGGAAAGCTTCATCCCCGGCGCCAGGTCTCCGATCTTTTCGATCCCCTCGGCAAAAACGATAGTTTCGAATTGCCGGCGCGGATCCCGTCCCGGCTTGGCGAGTTCGGCCATGATGTCCCGCAAGGTCGGCATCCCGACCGTATCGGTCACGTAGCCTGCCAGGTCGATCCGCTGCCGCCGGGTCTCGTCCTGCATCAGGTCGGCGACTGAGCAGCCCTGATCCCGTGCCACTTTTTCGACGACGGCATAGCTTTCCGGATGGACGGCGCTGGCGTCCAGGGGATGGAGACCGTCCCGCACCCGGAGGAAACCCGCCGCCTGTTCAAATGCCTTCGCCCCGAGACGGCGAACCTTTTTCAGGTCCTCGCGACAGCGGAAGGGACCGTTCTCGTCGCGATGCTTCACCATGTTTCCCGCAAGCGCCGGCCCCAGTCCCGAAACGTAGGAAAGGAGCTGGGCGCTGGCCGTGTTGACCTCGACGCCGACGGCGTTGACGCAACTGATCACGACGTCGTCGAGGCACCGCTGAAGCTCGCCCTGGTCCACGTCGTGCTGATACTGGCCGACACCGATCGCTTTCGGCTCGATCTTGACGAGTTCCGCCAGGGGGTCCATCAGACGCCGGCCGATTGATACGGCCCCGCGGACGGTGACGTCCTGATCGGGGAATTCCTCCCGTGCCGCCTTGGAGGCGGAATAAACGGAAGCCCCGCTTTCGTTTACCGTGAGGATGGGAATCTCTTGGGGAAGGTCCAGGGAGCGAAGGAATGTCTCCGTCTCGCGGCCGCCCGTTCCATTGCCCACGGCGATGGCCTCGATGCCAAACCGGATGCAGAGATCACGCACCCTTGCAGCCGCCTCCTCGCGGGCCTTTTGTGAAAGGAGGGGGTAAACGGCTTCGTGGTGGAGGAGCTTTCCCTGGCGGTCCAGGCAGACGGTCTTGCAGCCCGTCCGGAAACCGGGATCGATGCCCAGGAGCGCCTTCTGTCCCAGCGGGGGAGCCAGCAGGAGTTGCCGCAGATTGTCGGCAAACACCTTGATGGCCGTCTCATCGGCCCTTTTCTTGACGGCAAGGCGGACCTCCGTTTCCATGGACCAGGACAGGAGGCGCTTGTAACTGTCGTGAACGGCGAGTTTGACCTGGTTCGCAGCCTCCCCAGTCCCTTTCACAAACAGCAACTCCAAGCCGGCCAGGGCCTCTGCCTCGGGCGGTGCAATGCGCAGGGCCAGGAACTCCTCCCGTTCGCCGCGGCGCATGGCGAGAATCCGGTGGGACGGCGCCGAGGCGACGTCCTCCTCCCCGTCGTAGTAGTCCTTGTACTTGACCCCCGCCGCTTCTTTCCCCGGAAGCACCCGTGACGAGATGACCCCCCGTTCAAAAAAGAGGGACCGCATCCGCATACGGGCCTCCCGGTCTTCGTTCACCCATTCGGCAATAATGTCCCTCGCTCCCGCGAGGGCCTCTTCGCCCGATGCGACCCCCTTTTCCTCATCAATGAACACGCCGGCCTCTGCCGCCAAATCCATTTCTCCCTGGGCTATTATCCTGACTGCCAGCGGCTCCAACCCCTTCTCACGCGCAATGGTCGCCCGCGTCCGGCGCTTGGGCCGGAAGGGAAGGTAGATATCTTCCAGGACGGACAGGGTCGGCGCCTCCACAATCTTTCCTTGCAGTTCGTCCGTCAGAAGATTCCGCTCCGTCAGAGACTTCATGATGGCAGCGCGGCGGTTCTCCAGTTCTTCCAACTGAAGCAGGCGGTCCCGAATGGCCGTGACCGCCACTTCGTCGAGGGAACCGGTCATCTCCTTCCGGTAGCGGGCGATAAAGGGAATCGTCGCCCCTTCCGTGATCAATTGGGCCGCGGCCCCGACCTGCGCCGGGGAGATGCCGAGTTCCCCGGCGATTTTTTCATATCGAAGTTCGTTCATGGTGATCCTTAGCGCGTTCCTTTGCGTGCGGCGGGGATGGTTTATTACCGTTCCTCGAAGCAGAATTTCCCCATGTCGGCGGGCGGCGCCAGGGGGTAGTTGCCGTTGCAGCAGGCGAGGCAGAAGTTGTCCGGCTCCATGCCGGTTGCCTTTACCATAACCCTTCAGGATTGCAGACCTGAATATCCATACCCGCGACGCGTTTCCGATATCCGGGAACCGAGAGGGGGCATATAAGATAGTTGTTCCCCCGGTTGTAGAAACTCCGGAATATCTTGAGGCTGTCTCCATTGAAATGATCCGGACTCCACTTACATTCGATGGCATCCACTTCGTCGCGTTTTCTGACCATGACAAAATCAATCTCCCGCCCGTCGGCGTCGCGCCAGCATTGCACGGCCTGGTCCGGGAGATGGGCTTGCAGATACTCCAGCACCAGATGCTCCCACAGGAGACCGTAATCATCCGGTCTTAGGGGGTCCCAACCCCGGCAGAAACTTACAAATCCCGTGTCGAATCCATAGACTTTGGGCATCCTGACGATTTCCTTGCGGCCGCCGCCGAAAAAGGGACGCACGATGGTGGCGGCGTGGGTGATTTCCAGCGCCCGCATATGGCTTTCCACAGTTGGTCTGCCAATGGACAATGCAGACGCTGCCTTGCTCGTTTCCAACTGACCACCGCTCTGCCTCATGACGTACTCAAAGAAGAGAGTAAACTTATCATAATTGCGAAAGGCAAAAAGCTTCTGAATATCGCGGGCAAAAAATGAATCAATCCATTCACGATAAAAACCGGACTGTTTGGTCGCATTCAATAATGCCTGCGGCAATCCACCATGATAGAGTCTCTTCAAAAGCGGCGTATTCTCAAAGACAGACAGTTCATCCCAGAGGACAGGGGTCAAATGGACGCGACGCTTCCTTCCCGTCAGCGTGTCTCTGAATTTTTTACTCGCTGCGATGGTTGACGAACCGGTAGCCATGATCTTCAGGTGGGGGAAGAGATCTGCCCCGATTTTCAGAACCGTGCTTGGATCATGCAACTGATGGATTTCGTCAAAAACGACCACCGGGTGGGTGCAGTTACGATAGAACAATTCCGGATCGGCCACAACGTCATGAGTGACAGGCAGATCGCAATCGATATAGGAGATCCGCTCCTGTCCCATACTCTGGGCAAGGGTAGTTTTTCCCGCGCGCCGCACACCGGCGCCAGACAATAGGGGCCTCCTGCCATGCAGCTTCTATGCGATTCGTCCAGAATGATCTTGATATCATGGGAGTACACTTGGCATATAATCGAAATATTTGTCAAGTACAAATCAAGAACAACTCACAAAGCTTATGCCCCGCGTTGCTAACGCACTGGAAATGGGTAGTGCAATTAAAGGATGAACCGTCCGATTAGATAGACGACTTTCTTTTTCTTCCGCGTTGTGACTGAAACGTTCCGGAGGGTAGCCGGGCGATTATCTCAACGGGTATTACAGCACACCCAGGGTAAAATCCGTGCTGACCATCCGGTAAATCGATATGCCCGCGAAGAGAAAATAGGACACCAGACAGAGGAGCGTCAGTCTTTTCTGGATCAGCGGCAGGCTGCCGGAAAGACTGGTTATCCCCCTGAAAGGCATCAGTACGCCGACGCCGAGTCCGGAAACAGCGCCGGTGAGCAGTGAGGCATAGAGAAGATATCCCACATAACCATACTCGTTCTGCAACAGGCAAAAGGGGCAGCGGTGGGTCGGAAGTTCATAGAAATATAAGGAAATAAACGATAGGAACGAGACACAGGACATGAGAAAAAATAGACCGCTTGCGAAAGAATAAAGCAGCCCCAGTTTTCCCTTGATCAAATAAACGAGGCCCGAAATAAAGGTCATCGCCAGGGTGAGGTAAAAACCGGCCATCGCCGTCTGCACCGGCAGCGCGGTCACGATGGTCATGATGAGCGCCAGCGCTTCTCCGGTGAACAGGCCTTCACAGCAGGACAGGAAGAGATCCGATGCTGTCGGCGTGGCCTTGAGTGTTTCGGCGAGCGACTCCGTCATCGCCGTCTTTAACGGGATGATTGACACGATATCAGCGCTCAAGCTCCCTCGGGGAGGACTGAACAGGCTCCCGCAGCAGGACGTGATCACATCCGCTTTCATCTGCAGGAAATAGAGTATCTGAACGATCGACTCCGTCATAATCAGGGGCGCCATGATGATGAGCAGGGTATATTTTTTCCTGATCAGGGGGTAGTCATGGGCCTGATTGTCCGCATAATTGATGATCAGCCATACGCCGGCCAGAATAACATTGAGTATCTTCAAGAGGAAGGTCGGATAGCCATAGGGGCCGACGTTCAGAGAGCCGGCGGCGCACATGGCGCCGACAAACAGACTGTGCAGGCTGTCCGCCGTGTAGATGAAGAGAAAAAGCGAGCCGATCTGGAATGCAAGCGCATAGGCAAGGATCGTCGAAATGAGGTACGTCCTCCGCTCCAACGCCAACTGTTCTTCGCTGCCGCTTCCCCTATCCCATCGCCGGAGAATCCGGATCGCGAAAATTGAGATAGTGAGGATCATCCCGATCATAACACAAGAGCCAAGAATGAGGGCGATGATGCCGGGATGAAGGATCATGTCTCGTCACCCTCCATCATCCCGTCCCGGAGGGCAATCACCCGGTCGACCATGCCCGCGCCGTAGACGAGCGGGTCATGGCTGGCGATGATGGCCGTTCTTCCCTCGTCCTTCAGGCGGGAGACGATTTCCATGAATTCCACCGAAAGCGCGCTGTCCAGGTGGGCCGTCGGCTCATCGGCAATGATGACCGGCGGATCATTCATCAGCGCCCGGGCAAAAGCTACTCGTTGCGCCTCCCCTCCGGAAAGCCATTCAACCTTCGCGGAAGCCCGGTCTCCGAGGCCGAAGGTGTCCAGGAGGGTTTGCGCCCGCGCTCGCACAACCCCGTGTTTTTCCCCCAGGGGGTAAGCGGGCAGCATGACATTTTCCAGGGCCGAGATCCCCCGAATAAGGTTAAGCTGCTGGAAGATAAAGCCGAACGTCTTGCGGCGTATTTCCGTCAGGAAACGCTCCGGCAGGCTCGCAACCTCCATCTCAGCCACATCTCCGCTTTCCTGCGGTCCGTCGCCGGCCGGTCGCGCGCACAGAAGGGTGATGCGGCCCGAGGTCGGCCTTGCCATGCAGCCGATGAGGCTCAAGAGCGTCGTCTTGCCCGAGCCGCTCGGCCCTTTCAGGACGGTGATCCGGTTTGCTTCCATCGAAAGCGTGATCCCATCGACCGCCATAAATTCGTTCGGCTTGCCCAGATTGAATCCCTTCCGCACGTTTAACAGTTTGATCATTGCTATGACCTCATTACCGAGTCGGGATCCACGATGGCTGCCCTCCAGGAGGGAACGATGGTGGCCACGGTATAGGGCGCAACGGTGAGGAAAAAGAGGATCGCCACCTGATAGGGATCGATAAAAGGGGTGATCCTGAAGTCGGGGTAGAGTACCGACCAGCCTTTCAGGGCAGGCGTGAACAGGAAGGCCGAGGAAAAAAACACGTGCAGGTAGGCCGTTAAAATTCCGCTGCTGAAAGAAAAGAAGGAAACAAACAACCCTTCGTACGTTTTGACGGCAATGATATCGGATGTTTCCCAGCCGATCGCTTTGAGGATGCCGATTTCCCGCCTTTCCTCGGCGCTGAGACCGGAGGCTTTGTCCCAGGCAAAAATAACAAAAGCGAGAAGCGCCATGGTGACGAGGACCATCACCATTCCCCCTCGCCAGTCAAAAACCGCATGGTAGGTCCTGATCATTTCATCCCGAACGATCGGCCGCGCGTCAGGGAGCATTTCCACCACTTTTTTTGCAACGGTCGGCAGCTCGTTATGATTCCGGATCGTGACCACGATATCCGTTGCCAGCGCGGCGGGAAACTGGAAGAGCTCTCTGAAGTCCGCCTCCGAAATCAAAATCAGATCCGATGAGACAAGCTCCGATTCGGATGACATTGTGCCCGCCACTGTGTAGTCCCGGACAAGGCCATCGTATCCCCGAAAAGACATGATATCACCCCGAGAGACCATCCGGCTTTTTGAAATGCCGTTCCCGATAATGATTTGCCTGCGGGAAGGGGGGGTGTTTCGGGGCGCCAGGAGCGTATAGTTTGCCCCAAGGGAGGAGTCAAAGTAGTAGCCCCACAATCTTGCATCGGCAGCAATGACGCCCCGAATAGTGCGTATTTTTTCGGCGTATGCCGTTGGAATGGGGTCATACCTCCCCCCCATCAGTCGCTGGACGACCATTTCCGGGGCATCTTTCAAGATGAGCGAGGCTTCGCGCTTCATGGCCTCGGTGAAAAACAGGGCCGATCCCAGCATGAATACCACCAGGGTATAAACGAGAAACAGACCGATGTTTTTGCCTTTCCTTCTCATCAGGGAAGAAAGGGTCAAGTCCATGATGCTTCTCTGTTTCTCAATCCAGCTTGCCATCGAACCTCCTCAACCGCTCGGGAGGACCTGCGATGGCGCCCGTCGGAAAATGCTCCAGCGCTGCCGGATGATCCTGAAAGGCCGAATAGCGGTCCGCCTGAGATAAATGACGAGTATAGCGGGCTTCCGTGAAGAGAGACAGGTCCGTGAGTCCCAGGTTCTTGACCTCCCCGGCGATGCGGTCGATGGCCGGGCCATCAGCCTGGCGCTGAACGGTGGCATGAGTAAACATCAGGCCCAGAAGCAGGAGACTGATGCCCAGCAGACACAAGCATAAAGTGGATTTTCTCAGGGGAAATTGAGTCTTGCCCATTTTCTTCCGGATAAGTCCTCTATTCAAGAGTCTTCATGACCTCCGGCGCAACGTCTGAGAATCTGATGATTTTCATGCCCTTGTGGTCCTTCATAAATTCCTTCGCATCGTCTTCCGTCTCCAGAGGAATGAGTTCCTTTCCCATGGGACCAAAGACATCGCTGCCAAGGACATACCAGGCTTTCCGGGCATCGATCCATGACAATCCATAGTACTCTTTCACCATGACGGTTGCGATATCCTCTCTCCTCTGCTCAGGACCATATCTTTTCGGATCAAGAAGATATTTGAACAGGTCTTTTGCACCGTCAAAGAATAGGGGAGGGCCTTCCTTGAAGAGAATCGCGGTCGTCCAGTCGGGATACTTCGCGACAAACATGCCGCATACCGGGCACTTGTCCCGGACAGTCGGCTTCAGCGCCTCTCGCTGAGTTGCGCCGAGGGGAAATGACGTCAGCACAAAACCAAGGAGGCAAAATGATGAAATCATCACGATAGACCTTGTCCGCAGCCATGCCCGCCATGTCATGCTTTCTTCTCCATCATTTTCTTGTGTCTCATTTTGCGTCGCTCCCATATCATGGTGGTATCGTCGCCGAGCTCCTTGACCACGTATATTAGCATTATTGGAAGAGGTCTGCCATTTTTTTACCGATCATGGTAACCTTCGGGGAAATCCCGACAACTATCATGTTACCGTCGTGGACGTTGCCACGGTGAATGCCTTTGCGCTGCCTGCCGGTCAAGTTTTCGTGACGGCGCCCCTTATCGCTCTGGCGGCCAGTGAAGCGGAGCTGGCCGGGGTCATCGGACATGAGGTAGGCCATGTCATGGCCAGACACACGGCCGAGCGGATGTATGTCAGGGAAAAAGAACAGAACAAAATCAGGCTATTGTGCCGATTCGATATATTTCACAACCTTCTCCCCCTTATCAAAAAAACAAATCAAACGCTGCTTTTCGATAAAAACATTCCGGCAAGCTGTTTGACGTAGAGAAATTACTCTGCTATTATTTCCCCATGAAAAAGCCATTTCAGAGCGTAAGCGTGCATTTCCTCCCGCATGTACTCGGCGGGCTGACGGGTCTTTTTATCGTCCTGTCTCTCGTATCATTTTCTTTTGCAGGCGCGAAGAATACCGATGCTGATCCTGATGGAGCAATCGTTAAAGCATCCCCATCCGCGGCTGTTGACGCTGTCAGCCGCGTCGAGGATGCCGTCGTGAAGGTCTTCGCTACGATCCGGTATCCCGATCTTTTCAAGCCCTGGATGAAACAGGCTCCTCAAGAGGTGACCGGGAGCGGCGTCATTATCGAAGGCAGGCGTATCCTTACCAATGCGCATATCGTCCTTTACGCGAGCCAGGTGCAGGTACAGGCAAACCAGGCCAGTGACAAGGTCTCCGCAACGGTCGAAGCGATTGCCCCGGGCATTGATCTTGCCATTCTGAAGCTCGAAGAGGAAAAGTTATTTGACGCACGCCCGCCGTTGGAGCGCGCCAATACACTACCGGAAATCAAGGACACCGTCATGGTCTACGGTTTCCCGACGGGCGGCGTAAGCCTGTCGATTACGAAGGGCATCGTTTCCCGTATAGAATTCACAAACTACAACTATCCGGTATCAGGCCTTCGCATTCAGATCGATGCCGCCATCAACTCCGGCAACAGTGGCGGCCCCGTCGTGTCCGGCGGCAAGATGATCGGGCTTGCCTTCAGTATCCTCGGAGGTTCACAAAACATCGGCTATATTATTCCCAGTGAAGAGATCGGGCTGTTTCTCCAGGATATTTCCGACGGCAGGTACGACGGAAAGCCCACATTGTTCGATGAATTCCAGACCCTTGAGAATCCTGCACTACGCTCCTTCCTTAAACTCGATAAAACGGTTGAAGGTATCATAGTACGGCGACCCTACAGAACTGAATCTGTCTATCCTCTCAAGGAGTGGGATATCATCACCCGGATTGGCGATAAGCAGATCGATGATCAGGGCATGATCAAGCTTGACACCAGCTTGCGTATTCGATTCCCTTATTTTATTCAAAGAATCGCAAAAAACGGGAAGATACCCCTTGCCGTGGTGCGCGCCGGCAAGGAATTGACTATGGAAATCCCGGTGTTTTTCAGTCGTCCCCTGCTAATCCCCCATTTACAGGGTACCTACCCGTCCTATTTCATCTATGGTCCGGTTGCATTTTCCAGCGCCACGGCTCAGTTTCTGAGCGCCTTGGACTCCGCAAACCGCAATCTGCTGGGGGCGTTAAGTTTAATAGGCAACCCACTGGTAACACGGCGGGGCGATATGCCTGCCTTTGACGGAGAAGAACTGGTAGTGGTTTCGTCTCCCTTTTTCCCCCATAGGCTGGCCAGGAGCTACTCGAATCCAGCCGCACAGGTAGTTAAAGCGGTCAACGATATCCCCATTAAGAATCTCTCCCATTTGGTCGAGGTGCTGCGTGACAGCCGGGCGGAATTCATCACCATCGAATTCTCCCGACGCGGCGGGGAGACATTAGTCTTTCCCCGCAAGGAAATGCTTGCTGCCACCGAAGAGATTTTAACAGACAATGATATCCGCACCCAGGGGTCACCGGATATTCTGGAGGTCTGGAATACCAGGTCTGCCAGGCCTGTCCCATAGATGCCTGGCTTCATCGCCTATAAGGAGAAAAAAGGAATGGCTGAAGAAGGTCAGGATATTGAAGACCAGGGAACTTTGGGAAACAGCCAAAGCCAAATTGAGAGGCCATTATAACGACTACGGCGTAACTGACAACCTGCGTGGAATTGCGCGGTTTGGTGAAGAAGTGAAAAAGCTGCTGTTTAAGTGGCTGAACCGTAGGGGGAAGAAAAACTGTCTCAACTGGCAAAAGTTCTATGAAATGCTGAAGCGGTTTCCTTTACCGGAACCAAGGATCAGGGTCAGTATGTTTGGATTTTCTGAGAATCGACTATGTGAGGGGCCGTGTGCGTAAATAGCGTAAGCACGGTTCTGTGAGGGGTCAGCGACAACCGAGGTATGGTTGAGATGCTGTGGCACCGCCGGGAAACCAGGCGGAAACGGAGAACACAAGCATCGACCTACCGCGTTGGGAGAAACTGATTTGCTCGACTATCTTTGAAACAATGCGGTAAAAAAAGAATATCCCATTTTTTTCATAGGATAGGCGGTTTACCGGCAGCGCCTTACCGTTCCTCGAAGCAGAATTTCCCCATGTCGGCGGGCGGGGCAAGCGGGTAGTCGCCGTTGTAGCAGGCGAGGCAGAAGTTGTCCGGATCCATGCCGGTTGCCCCCACCATTCCTTCCCGCGAGAGATAATGCAGCGAATCGAGACCGATGAAGCGCGCAATCTCCGCCGCGTTTTCCTTCTGGGCGGCAATGAGTTCCCCCTTATCCGAAAAATCGATCCCGTAGGGGCAGGGATGGGCGGTGGGTGGGCAGCTCACGACCATGTGAATTTCCTTTACGCCGACGTCGCGGAGGTTTCTCACGCGATTGCGGCTCGTGGTGCCCCGGATGATGGAATCCTCCACGATCAGCACCTTCTTCCCGTCCAGGAGCGGACGGACGGGATTCAGTTTCACCCGGACGCCGAAGTCCCGCATGGGCTGCGAGGGCTGGATGAAGGTGCGCCCCACATAGTGATTCCTGATCATCCCCATCTCAAAGGGTATCCCGCTTTCCTCCGCGTAACCGAGGGCGGCGTAATTCCCCGAATCGGGGAAAGGCATGACGATGTCCACATCGGGGCGGTATTCCCGTGCCAGAGTATGTCCCAGTCGTTTCCTGCAGAGATACACATTTTCCCCGAATACCTGGCTGTCGGGCCGCGCAAAATAGATGAGCTCGAATATGCAGTGCGCGGACTTCACCCGCGGGAAGGGCATGATGCTGGTAAGTCCGTTTTCGTCAATGGTAATGATTTCACCCGGCAGCACCTCCCGCTCGTACCGGGCGCCGACGAGATCGAAGGCGCAGGTCTCGGAGGCGACAACCCAGCCGCCGTTGAGACGGCCGAGAGAGAGGGGGCGGAATCCGCGCGGATCGCGGGCGGCGATGACCTTGTTCCGGGTGAGCATCACGATGCTGTAGGCGCCCTCAACCCGGGCAAAGGCCTTTTTGAGCGCCTCTTCCAAGCCATCTTTCAGATAGAGCGCCAGGAGGTGAACGATCACTTCGCTGTCCATGGTGGACTGGAAGATGGAGCCCCGCTCCTCCAGTTCTTGCCGGAGCTGCCGGGCGTTGATCAGGTTGCCGTTATGGGCAAGGGAGTAGTATTCGTCGGCGTGATGCACCAGAAAGGGCTGCGCATTGGAGATGACGGACGAGCCCGTCGTAGAATAGCGCACGTGCCCGATGGCGAGGCGGCCGGGCAGTTTCGGCAGGGTGTCCTCGCGAAAAACCTCGGAGACAAGGCCCATGCCTTTGCGCTCCCATACCTGGCAGCCGTCGGCGGTGGCAATCCCTGCGCTCTCCTGTCCCCGGTGCTGGAGGGCGAAAAGACCGAAAAATGCAATCCGCGCCGCATCTTCATTGCCGTAAACGGCAAATACCCCGCATTCCTCCCGCGGCCTACCCTGATCCTCCAGCATGATACACGCTCGTCCTTTCTCCGTACGAAGAATGGTTTCTGAACAGCCTTAAATATGACGACTCCGTAAAAAGCAGTCATTCCCGCGCTCTGTTTAGTCCCCGCTTGACGGGGGAAAGCCGGTATCCAGAACTAGTTATAAACACTGGATTCCCGCCTCCGCCGGAATGACAAAAAGGGGTGATATTCGACTTATTCCGAGGTCGTCAAATATCGGCTCCTCTCAATTTTTTCGCGTGACCGTTCATAACGGTATGATAATCCTGAAGCGGCAAAACGCCCCATTTTTCCCTGCGTATGGCCATAACCGCCTCGGCAAGTGCGCCGGCGCCGGCAATGGTCGTGGTATAGAGCACGTTGTACGTAAGCGCGGCGCGCCGGATCTGATAGGCATCGAGGGAAGAGCTGCGGCCCGCGCTCGTATTGATTACGAGTTGGATATCCCCGTTCTTGATCACATCCACCACGTGGGGACGTCCCTCGCTTACCTTCAGAATGGTTTCGGCCTCGACCCCCCGGGCAATCAGGTGGGCCGCCGTACCCCGTGTGGCGGCGATGGAAAACCCCATGTCGCGGAAGGCCTTTGCCACGGGCACGATCTTGTCCTTGTGCATATCGAGCACGCTG
>CAZTLA010000009.1:0-17466 GCA_964614365.1 uncultured Syntrophales bacterium
GGGGCCTACCTGAAATTTGCGGGCGTGGACGGATTCCTGGTACAGGGGGCGGCGGCTCATCTGTCCTATCTTTACATTCATGACGGGATCGCCGAGATCCGGGATGCCCGGCACCTGGCCGGCAAGGGGACGTTCGAGACCGAAGAGATCGTACGGAAGGAATTGGGGCTCAGCCGTCGGGGAAGCGTCCAGTGCATCGGACCGGCCGGAGAACACCTGGTCCGCTATGCCATGATCTCCGGCGATGGCGACCATGTGGTGGCCCATAACGGCATGGGAGCGGTGATGGGCGCAAAAAAGCTCAAGGCCGTTGTGGCGGCCCGCGGCCGGGCGGAGATACCCGTTCACGATAAGGCGGCTCTGGAGCGTCTGGCGAAGGAACTCCACGAAGACGCCATGACGAAAGGCTCCAAACGTATTTACGAGTGGGGAACGGGCGGAGGCTTCTCCGCCGCCGCACTGGGCGGGTGGCTGCCCGTGAAGAACTATACGACCGGCATTTTTCCTGAGCACGAAAAATTCGACGGGCACTATCTGCGGACCCATTTTAAGATGAAGCATAACCCCTGCTGGGCCTGCCGGCTTCGCCACTGCAAAACCTGTGAGGTCACGGAAGGGCCCTATGCCGGCTTTGCGGGGGAGGAACCGGAATACGAGGCGTTGGCCTCCTGGGGACCGATTACCGGCAACACCGACCCGGGGGCGGCGGTCATGCTCAACCGCTTCAATGACCAGATGGGCATGGACTTGAACGAGGCGGGATGGACGATTGCCTGGGTTATGGAATGCTACGAGAAAGGGATCCTGGGCAGGGACGATCTGGGCGGTCTGGACATGACCTGGGGAAACGTGGAGGCGATTAAAGAGCTGCTCCGGCAGATCGCCCACCGGCAGGGCATAGGCGATCTGCTGGCCGAAGGGGTCATGCGAGCCTCGCAGAAAATCGGCGGGGAGGCAGCCGATTGGGCGGTCTATACTCGGCAGGGAGGAACCCCCCGGAGCCACGATCATCGGGGCCGCTGGTCCGAGTTGCTGGATACCTGCACCTCCAACACGGGCACTATCGAGGCGACGCGGGGAGGGGTCTTTCCCGAACGGCTGGGATATCCCCCGGTGTTCGATAAATTTTCGCCCTGGGAGGTCGCCGTCATCAACGCCAAGGAGAACGGCTGGCTGCAATTCGTGGACTGCCTGGGCATTTGTTCTTTCTGCTGCCCGAACAGGAAATTAACCGTTGCCTGCGTGAATGCGATGACGGGCTGGGAACTGGACCTGCCTGCGGCCGTCACCATCGGGCGGAGAATCGTGAATCTGCTCCGGGCGTTCAATCTTCGGCACGGCCTCCAGCCCGAGCAGGAAAGGCCGTCCGTCCGGTACGGCTCCACGCCCGCCGATGGGCCGATCAAGGGGCGGCCCATCGGCCCGTTCATCGACTTCATGGTGCACACCTATTATGAGTCCATGGGGTGGAATCCCGAAACCGGTCGGCCTTTGCCCCAGACCCTCAAGGCGCTGGGGCTGGAGGAGGTCATTTCGTCATTCTGAAGTCCATAAAGGAAGAGCACACGTGCAAGCGGGAAAAGTGAAACTGGAATTTTGGATGGCCGATCGGCTCGACTGGACCGGCCCGGAGCCCATGGTCATCGAAGAGGGGCTTGCCGACGGGGATTCCCTGCGTAGCGTGCTTGGCAGGTTGGCCGGAAGAATCAGCCGGTTTCTCGAATCCGTCTTCGATCCGGAGACGCAAAGTCTTTCCAGCGAGATGAACATTGACAACATATCAACATTACGAATATCATGTGTTCACTGTAAAGAGGAGTCGCTGAATCATGGCTGTCATCAGCATGGCTCGATAAGAGTCCGGTAAAATTGCCGACGTGTCTTTTGGCCCTGTTGGTATTGATGCTGTCAATTTCACCATAGATCAATGTGCTATGGAACTGTCAGAGAGGGTGAGAAACAAATGAACAAAACCAAAGGGCAAATCGAAGCTGAAATCTGCGAGGCTTTGATAAAATTTGAGAAAGAATTCATGGGCCGCGGCCCTCTGGAAACTAAGGCCTATATCATCGACGACATGGTATTGGTACGGTTGAAAAATGTCCTTACCCAGTCGGAACTCAAGCTGGCCGAGGACACTGATCGCAAGGACAGGCGTGAATTGATCAAACAAATTCGGATCGCTCTGCTCGAACAGGGCCGCCCATTGCTGGAGGAGGCGATGGAGAAAATCGTCGGTGTGAAAGTAAAGAGCCTGCACACGGATATCAGCACAGTTACCGGCGAAAAGGTAATCTTGTTCTCACTGGTATCGCCGCCGGCTAATGTCCAAAGTCGTAACCGGTTGTAAAAGTCATTTCGGGGCTGTAAAATTCGGGGGAAAAATTCATTTGACAATAAAGGGGACGGATGCTACGCTATCGCGTGAACCTGCTGGGAGTATGGCGTTGGGGCGCAATTCTTCAGGGGGTTTGAGGTCCAAAGCCGTCGTTGCCTGAGAGTTAGAACGGGCCCTTTACCGACCGTGAAGGGTGCGGGAAAAAAATAAGGCCGTTACTCGTTTCATCGAAACGAGCGACGGCCTTTTTTTATGCGAAAGGAGAAAATTCAATGCAATCGCCAACCGGCTATACATTTACGCGCCAGGGCAAAGTCCGGGACGTGTATTCTACCGATGATCACCGTTATCTGCTGATCGTGGCAAGCGATCGCATTTCGGCCTTCGATCACGTACTGCCCAACCCGATACCGGACAAGGGAAGAATTCTCACTCGCCTGTCCAATTTCTGGTTCGACAAAACAAAGGATCTGATCGCCAATCATATCGTGATCACAGAGCCATTCTTGGATGATTGGGTGCATGACGGACGGTGGCGCCGCGAGCTGTTGTCGCAACGAGCGGTGCTGGTAAAAAAGGCAGAGCCGTTGCCCATTGAGGCTATCGTAAGAGGGTATTTGTCGGGTTCAGGGTGGAGGGAGTATCGCGAAATGGGCCGCGTGAGCGGCTGCGCGCTGCCAAAAGGACTGGCAGAGGCGGAGCGGCTGCCTGAAGCGATTTTCACGCCATCCACCAAAGCCGAGGCTGGAGCGCACGACGAAAATATCTCTTTTGAGAAGGCCGAGGATTTGGTTGGACGGGAAACCGCCCAAAAGGTGCGCGACATCAGTTTACGGCTTTACACCTATGCCGCCGGCTACGCCGCGCAGCGGGGCATCATTATCGCCGACACCAAGTTCGAGTTCGGTCTTTTGAACGACGAGCTGATTCTGATCGATGAGTTGTTCACCCCGGACTCCTCCCGGTTCTGGCCGGTTGAATCATACCGGCCCGGAACCTCCCCGCCCAGTTTCGACAAGCAGTTCGTGCGAGACTACCTGGAACGGATACAATGGGATAAACAGCCGCCCACGCCCGCACTTCCCGAGAATGTGATTCGCAAAACATCGGAAAAGTACGAAGAAGCCCTGAAACGTTTAACCGAAAACAGTGATTAAGGAGACGATTATCATCATGTCAAATAAGAAAATAAAAACAATGGACGGTAACACGGCGGCGGCCCATGTGGCGTACGCCATGAGCGAGGTGGCGACCATTTATCCGATTACCCCCTCATCACCCATGGGTGAGATTGCAGAAGAGTGGGCGGCTGAGGGCCGCAAAAACATCTTCGGCCAACCCTTGATGGTGCGTCAACTGCAATCCGAGGCCGGGGCCGCTGCGGCTGTACACGGAGCGCTCGCCTCCGGCGCGTTGACTACTACCTTCACCGCATCCCAAGGCCTGCTTCTGATGATTCCAAGCATGTACAAAATCTCCGGAGAACTCCTGCCCGGCGTTTTCCATGTATCGGCAAGGGCGCTTTCCGCGCACGCCCTGTCCATTTTCGGCGACCACCAGGATGTCATGGCGGTACGTCAAACCGGCTTTGCCATGTTGGCATCTTCCTCGGTTCAGGAAGTCATGGACCTGGCGTTGGCGGCGCACCTGTCTGCAATCGAAACAAGTGTGCCGTTTGTCCATTTTTTTGATGGCTTTCGCACTTCTCATGAACTACAGAAAATTGAAATTATCGAATATGCATCCATGGCTGCCTTGGTCAACCAGGAGGCAGTGGAGAGGTTCCGCGCACGGGGCGCCAGCCCGGAACACCCGGAAACCAGGGGTACGGCGCAAAACCCGGATATTTATTTCCAGGGACGGGAAGCGGCCAATCCCTATTATTTGAGGGTACCGGCGACGGTATCCGCCTCTATGCAAAAGATCGGCGAACTGACGGGGCGATATTACCAACCGTTTGACTATGCCGGCGACCCGAATGCGGACCGCGTGATCATCGCCATGGGGTCTGCGTGTGAAACCATTGAGGAAACCGTGAATTTCCTATCCGCCAGAGGGGAGGCGGTTGGCCTGGTGAAGGTCCGACTCTATCGTCCGTTTTCTGCGGATCACCTTGCGGCGGTGATTCCGCAAAGCGTAAAACATATCACGGTTCTGGACCGTACCAAGGAGCCAGGCGCCCCCGGCGATCCTCTCTACCTGGATGTTTGCGCCGCATTGATGGAAACGGGACGCAGCGTGAAAATGCTCACCGGCAGGTACGGCCTGGGATCAAAGGAATTTACCCCGTCCATGGTCAAGGCGGTTTTCGACAACATGGCGGCCGATACCCCGAAAAACCACTTCACAGTAGGAATCACCGACGATGTGACCCATACTTCCCTGGACGTTACGGAAAGGCTCGATACCGCGCCCCAAGGAACCATTCAGTGTAAATTCTGGGGACTCGGCTCCGACGGGACCGTGGGCGCCAACAAGAGCGCCATCAAAATCATCGGCAACCATACCGATAAATATGCCCAAGCATACTTCGCCTATGACTCCAAGAAGTCCGGAGGGATAACCATATCCCATCTCCGCTTCGGAAACTCGCCGATCCAGTCCACCTATGAGATCGAGGCCGCCGATTACGTTGCGTGCCACAAGGCCAGCTACATGCACTCCTATGATGTGCTCGACGGAATAAAGGAGGACGGCACCTTCGTCCTCAATTCCCCCTGGTCACCGACGGAAATGGAAGAAAAACTCCCTGCTGCCATGCGGAGGACCATCGCCCGCAAAAGGCTGAAATTCTACAACATCGATGCCGTAGCGATTGCGACCAAAATCGGACTCGGCGGGCGCATCAACATGATCATGCAAACTGCTTTTTTCAAGCTGGCCAACGTCATGCCGGTCGATAAGGCCATCGCTTATCTCAAGGGCGAAATTCGGGAAATGTTCGGGAAAAAGGGAGGCCGGATCATTGCAATCAACGAGGCGGCCGTAGACGAAACCCTGCAAAACCTGCACCGGATCGACTATCCGGCTGCATGGGCGGAAGCTATAGGGGAATCGGCGCCGGGTCAATCGGTCCCAGCTTTCGTTAAAAACGTAATGTTTCCCATTCTGGCCCAGCAGGGAAACAAACTGCCGGTGAGCGCCTTTCCCGCCGACGGGATTTCCCCCGTAGCCACCACCCAATATGAAAAGCGCGGCGTGGCCATCCAGGTGCCCGAATGGCTCAAGGATGACTGCATTCAATGCAATCAGTGCGCCTTGGTATGCCCCCATGCCGCCATCCGTCCGGCACTGCTCACCCCTGAAGAAGCGGGCCGGGCTCCGGCCTCGTTTGCCACCCTTGATGCTGTGGGCAGGGAGATGAAGGGCTACCGTTACCGCATGCAGGTAAACACCTTGGATTGTTACGGCTGTGGAAATTGCGCGGATATTTGCCCGGCAAAAAACCCGGCCCTGAAAATGCAGCCGCTGGAAACCCAGACTGTTGCGCAGGTGCCAAATTACCAATTTTCCGTCACGGTTCCCGTTAAAAACAGCCGGGTAAAGCGGGAAAGCATCAAGGGGAGTCAGTTTTATCAACCCCTGCTGGAATTTTCCGGCGCCTGCGCCGGGTGCGGTGAAACCCCTTACGTCAAGCTCCTGACGCAGCTTTTCGGCGAGCGCATGGTGATCGGCAATGCCACCGGATGCAGTTCCATCTGGGGCGGATCAGCGCCCTCCACACCCTACTGCGTCAATACGGAGGGCTGCGGTCCAACCTGGGGCAGCTCATTGTTCGAGGATTCGGCTGAATTTACCTATGGCATGTTTGTGGGTGCGCTTCAACAGCGCCGGAGGCTTGCGGATCTGGTTCAAACCGCATTGGCAGCGGACTATCCCCGGGACCTCAAAGAGTTGTTTGCCGGATGGATGGCGCACCGAGACGATCCCCGGGAATCTAAATCATTTGGCGACCGGATTAAAACTCTTTTGGTGAAGCATGGCCGGGACCCCTTGTTGCAGGCCATCGCCGGGATGCAGGATTTGTTTGCAAAACGATCTTATTGGGTTTTTGCCGGTGACGGCGCGGCTTACGACATCGGCTTTGGTGGTCTGGACCATGTCCTGGCGTCGGGCGAAGATATCAATATTCTGGTCATGGATACCGAAGTCTATTCCAATACCGGCGGACAGTCGTCCAAGGCGACACCCACCGGAGCGGTTGCCAAGTTCGCCGCATCGGGCAAACAGACCTCAAAAAAAGACCTGGGCCGTATGACCATGACCTACGGGCATGTTTATGTGGCTTCCGTGGCCATGGGCGCCAGCCAGAATCAGACCCTCAACGCCTTAATCGAGGCCGAGGCCTACAACGGCCCCTCTCTCGTGATCTGTTACGCCCCCTGTATCACCCACGGGATCAAGAAAGGGATGGGCAAGAGCCAGGCGGAAATGCAACTGGCGGTAAACGCCGGATACTGGCCGCTGTATCGCTACAACCCGAGATTGAAATCCGAGGGAAGGAATCCGTTCATCCTCGATTCCAAGGCCCCGGACGGCACCCTGCGGGAATTTCTCTCCGGCGAGATCCGCTACGCGTCTCTGGCAACGTCGTCCCCGGAGGATGCCCACGTATTGCAGATGCGCCTGGAAGAAGAAGTGTGGGAACGATATGAATCTTTGCAGAAAATGACGACGTCCGGATCCCCGTCAATTCATAGAGAAATTGGATACCGTTCGGCGCCCGCGTCTCCCGGAAGAACAGCCGTGCTTTGAAGCGACCGGGAACGGAAGGGGAGCATTATGGTCAGTCTTTTTGATATATCGCTGCAGAATATCCTTTCCCCTCCCATCCTCTTTTTTATTATTGGATTGTTCGCATCACGAGTAAAGTCCGACCTCGAAATTCCTCCTGCCGTTGGCAAGGCGCTGTCCTACTACCTGCTGCTTGTCATCGGGTTTAAGGGCGGCGTGGAGCTGAACGTCAGCGAATTAAACCTCAAGCTCCTCAATTCGATGCTGGCCGCGTTGTTCGTCGGAGCGGCGCTTCCGGTCATCGCCTATCCGCTGTTGCGGATCATGGTCGGTCTCGACCGCCTGAATGCGGCAGCTATCAGCGCCCATTATGGATCCATCAGCGTTGTTACGTTTGTGGCAGCGGCAGCATTCCTGGGGATGCATAACATTCCCTATGAAGGTTACGTCGTGGCTATGATGGCCCTTATGGAGGCCCCCGCCATCATCACCGGGCTGGTCCTTGCGAAGGGCGGACAGGGGCGGAAGATATTTTCACCGGCCTTTGTGCGAGAGGTTTTTTTCGGAGGCACGTTGCTTCTTCTGCTCGGCAGCTTTTGCATCGGCTGGATCACCGGTGAACGCGGCATGAAGGACATGAACGGGTTTGTCAACGTCCCCTTTACCGGGATTCTCTGTTTTTTTCTGCTCGAAATGGGTATTCTTACGAGAAAAAGGCTTGCAGACATAAAAAAAGCGGGGCTTCCTCTCATGCTCTTCGGCATTGTTATGCCTCTGATCGGGGGGACTGTGGGCATCATCTGCGGGGCGCTAATTGAGATGAGTCAGGGCGGAACGACCCTTCTGGCAGTTCTCTGCGCCAGCGCCTCATACATTGTCGTGCCCGCCGCCCTGCGGCATGCCCTTCCCGAGGCAAATCCATCCCTATCAATGCCCCTTGCCTTGGGAGTAACCTTTCCTTTTAATATTTTCATCGGTATCCCCCTGTACTTTTACGGCGCAAAGATGCTTTTTGAAATCAGGTAGGCATGGAGAAGGCTATGGAGAAGAAAACGGTAAAGTGCGTGGTGATCGTCACGGAAGCCGCCATTAAATCGGAGCTACTGGATTTTATGGTATCTCTTGGCGCTAAAGGCTATACCATTGACACTGTCTGCGGCAGGGGCGATCGCGGCGTTCGGGACGACGATGGCCTCCTGGGCGACTATTTGCAGAGCGTAAAAATCGAAGCAGTCGTTTCCGCGGAGGTCGCGGATAAAATAGTTTTCGCGGTTGTAGAAAAGTTCTTCAAAGACTACGCAGGCATCGCCTATATGTATGACGTGCAGGTCTTACGGGAGAAAAAATTCCACCCATGAGGAACAAGATTGGACAGAGGTGGGCGCCGGCTGGTTGTCGCCAGCCAGCCAGTTGAAGACCTGCTTGACACATCGGACCCCTTTTCCTATACTCCCCGCACCATGGAAATAGTCCTTATCTATTTTCTGAAAGAACGCCGGGCCGCCGGTGTTGCGGCAGGAGAGCAGTGGTGGATATTGATAAAGCCAAATGCGTCGGCTGCGGCAATTGCCACCTCATCTGCACCATGGGGGCGATTTCCCTCGGTGCCGACGGCCGGTCCGTCGTGAATCAAGATGAATGCGTGGAGTGTTCGACCTGTTACCGGGTATTGCGCAATGAGGGATACCCGCCCTGGTTCGTGCGCGCCATCCGGAAGGTGCTTTTCTTCTTCCGGTTGGGACACCTGGCGGAGGTTGACCTCTGCCCGACCGGGGCACTGACGCCGCCCGATCTGACCTGGCCCCGGAGCGTCCGGGCCGTCTTCAGCAACCCCTCCGTCGTTCATCCGGGCACCGGCGTGGCCGGGCGCGGGACCGATGAGATCAAGAGCAACGACGTCACCGGGCGGCTGCAGCAGGGCGTGGCGGGCCTTGTGGTCGAAATCGGCCGGCCCGGGATCGGTGCCTTCTTCCGGGATATCGAGAAGGTTGCTGTGGCCCTGGCGTCCCTTGCACCCGTATTCGAACCGGATAACCCCGTCACCCAGCTCATGACCGACGTCCGCACGGGTCGGATCAAAGAAGAAGTCCTGAACGAAAAAGTCCTCTCGGCCATCATCGAGTGCAAAACAAGCCTGGGGGAGATCCCTGCCTTTCTGGGCGTCCTGGAGAAGGTGCAGCATGAAGTGGATACGGTGATCAGCATCGGCGTCGCCTCCCGGTGTCTTCCTGACGGCGCCATCCCTCACGAGCGAATGCTGCGGGATGCCGGCTATACCCTGTCGCTAAACGGCAAAACCAACCTCGGCCTGGGAAGGCCGCGATTTAAGGAAGCCCTATGACCAACACGCTGCACCGCCGGGGCGCACCCGAGGACATGAAGCATGATTATGTGATTTTCGTCCACACGGCGAAGGGGATAAACCGCGAGGGGTCGGCCCCGCAGATCCGCGCGTTCATGGAGATCTGCCGGAAATACCAGCCGGTCAATATGGGCGACGTCAAGCAGGGGAGCGTGCTCCAGGACGATATCACGGCCGACGGGCTTATCGCCGGGATCGGGGACGGCACGGTGGGGAGCGCCGTCTTCACCGAACTCGATACCCTTCAGAAGGTCGTGGAGGAGCTGATCCGGGCCGATCTCGGCTTGTGCATCAACATCAGCGGTCTTCTGGAGGAAGTGCAGGAGTGCTGCCGGAAGGCGGGGACCACCCGCCACAGCGCCGAACACTCCCTCGGCGTCTGGGGGGCGAAGGACCGCCTGCCGGAGCGGGAGATTCTGGAATTCAATACCCTGTGCGGCCACGGGATGGTTTCCTTTAATCTTATACGCAAAATGATCGAGGAGGTCAAAATGAGGCGCATTCTGCCCAGGCAGGCGGCGCGGCTGATGGCCAAGTGCTGCGAGTGCGGCGCCTTCAATCCCGCCCGTGCGGAGGCGCTCCTTGCGCGCATGCAGGAGCGGGGATTTCTCTTTACTACAGAGATTCCACGTTAATATCCACTCTCCCGTAACCGGCCTTCTTCATCATCCAGCGGAACAGCGGCGTCAGATAAGCCATGATGGCTGCGGACATGAACAAAAGCGTGATGGGACGGGTGAAGAAGATGCTCGGATCTCCTCCCGACAGCATGAGGGACTGACGCAAAGAGTTCTCCGACAGGCGTCCCAATACCAAGGCCAGGACCAGGGGCACAATGGGGTACCGAAGCTTGTTCATGACGTAGCCTAACAGACCGAAGCCAAGCATCATCCAGACATCGAACAAGCTGCTATTCACGGTAAAGGCGCCGATCGAGGCGAAGATCACGATAAAGCCCATGAGGATCGTATAGGGCACCCGCAGAAGTGATACGAACAGCGGGATGAGAAAGATATTCATCAGCACCAGGAGGAGATTCCCGATGAACTTGCTCGAAATCAGTCCCCAGACCAGATCGGCGTTGTTCTGGAAGAGCAGCGGTCCGGGACGGATGCCCCACATCATGAAACCGGCCAGCATGATGGCCGTTGTGGGGGAACCCGGAACGCCGAGGGCGAGCAGCGGGGCGAAGCCGCTGATCGAGGCGGCGTTGTTGGCCGACTCGGGCGAGGCGACCCCCTCGATCGCCCCGGCGCCGAACTTTTCCGGATGTTTGGAGACGCGCTTCTCGCCGAGGTAGGCCAGAAACGATGCGGTCGTGATGCCGCCGGCGGGGATCAGGCCGATGAAAAATCCGATGACGCCTCCCCGAAAGATCGCCCAGCGCGACGCTACCCAGTCGTCCCAGGTGAGGAACATGTCCTTCAGAGGGATCTTCTCTTTGAGCAGTTCCCCCTCTTCCGGTTTTTCCAGGCTGTTGAAGACCTCGGCCAGGCCGAAGATCCCGCAGATGATGACGATGAAGTCGAACCCGCCCAGCAACTGGGGAACGCCGAAGACGAAGCGGGGGGCGCCGCTCACCACGTCGAGCCCGATGATGGCCAGGAAGAGACCCGCCAGTGTGGAGATGATGATCTTGATGGGATCGCCCCCGCCGAAGACGGTGAGCAATCCGAAGGCCATCATGGTCAGACCGAAGTATTCGGGCGGTCCGAACCGGAGGGCGAATTTGGCCAGGGCCGGCGCAAAGGCCATCAGCAGGACTACGGAAAGCGTTCCGGCCAACCAGGAGCCGATCGCGGCTACGGAGAGGGCCGCCCCGGCCCGTCCTTGTTTGGCCATCTGGTAACCGTCAAGACAGGTCATGACCGACGATGATTCGCCGGGGACGTTGATTAAAACCGAAGTGATCGTGCCGCCGTAGGCGACCCCATAATAGATCCCGGCGAACAGGATGATCGCCGAGGTGGGGTTGACCGAAAAGGTCAAGGGGAGCAGGAGGGCGACCGCCGTGGGCGCGCCGATGCCCGGCAAGACCCCGACGAGCTGCCCCACGAAGCAGCCGGCCAGACAGTACAACAGGTTCTCCCAGGTCAGGGAGATGGCGAAACCCATCATCAGATTGTTCCAGAGCTCCATGGATAGACCCTTTCTACCAACCGATCAGGCCTGTGTGCAGCCGAATATCCAGCCACTGGCCAAAAACGAAGTGAATGAAGATGGCCGATCCCAGGGCCATCAGACCGCACATCCACAGCTTGTGCTTCCCGATGACCTTCATGGCCGCAGCCGTACAGAGGGACAGGCCGACCGAAATTCCCAAGATCGGGAGAAGCAGAAAGGCGATGACGATCAATGCCAGCATCTGGAATCCCAGTTTTGACCTCGGCAATAGGAACGTTTCTTGTTCGGCGCTGTTTTTCTTCCTGAACGTCTTGACGATTTCGATCATGCCGCCGATCAGGATGCAGATGCCGATAAGGAGCGGCAAGAATCCGGGCCCCGGCCCCAGCTCGGTGTAGTATTGAAGCGGGATGGAAAAAACGATGATGAAAAGGCCGAGCAGCAAAACCGCCCATGCCCCGATGAACTCAGCGCGCCACATGCCTTTACTCTCCTTGTCTGGCGTTTCACCATGGATGCCGCAACGGGTCATTCCGCCATGCCTTTGATGACCCGCCGCGATGTCGCAATAGACCGTTGACCCGGAGTGAATCTCTTATTTCAGGAGCCCCAGATCTTTCAGGATATCCGCAAAAATCTTCTCGTTGCTGGCTACGAATTTTGCAGCGTCTTTGCTCCCCAGGAACAAGGGGCTTAACATGTACTTCTTCAAATAGTTATCTTGCCAGGCCGCTGAATCGCTCAAGCGCTTCATCATATTTTCATAGTAGGCCGCAACTTCCGGGGCAATCTTCGGAGGTGCGGCGATGGCGCGGAAGAAATCGAATTCGAATTTATACCCGCTCTCCATGAAGGTGGGGACGGTATTGAGGAGGGCGACGCGTTTATCGTTGGCTACGGCTATGGGCCTGACCATCTTGGCTTCATACTGGGGGATGTATTCGCTCGGGTTGGCCCAGATCGCGCTCACATGCCCTCCCAGAAGCGCCGTGATGCACTCGCCGCCGCTGTTGAAGGGGATATAGCGCACCTTGATGTCCGCCGCCCTCTCGAAGAGGCGGTTGCACATCTGGTCCTCTTGACCCGTTGCCGTCCCGCCGATGGTCACCGTGCCCGGCTGCTTCTTTGCCGCAGCCACGATATCCTGAATAGTCTTGAAGGGAGAATCCGCCTTGACGACGATGAACTGCTCATCCTTGGCAAGGTTGGCGATCACTGTGAGATCCTTGTACGTTGCCGCCCCTTTTCCTACGGTCAGCGGACCGCTGACCTGCCCGGAGATAAAGGTCAAAAGCATATGATCGTTGCCCGGCGACTGAGCGACCGCCGTCGTCCCGATCGTGGCGCTTCCACCCGGCTTATTCTCGATCACGAAGCGCTCGGGACACAGCTTCTCGCTCTTGATGACGTTGTCCATGGCACGGGCGTACACATCGCTGCCGCCGCCGGCCGCATAGGGAACGACGACCGTGATCGGTTTGGTCGGTTTGAATTCGGCAGCCTGCACGCCGACGCTGAACAGGGACAACGCAACCACCATGATCGCCTGCAATACTTTTCCTCTGTACGGGCTCGTTTTCATCGCTCTTCCTCCTTTTCTGTTAATAGAAAAGCCTACCGATTATCGCTTCCAGTACGTCCAGGGACGATCCTCCATGCCCGGATCATCCGCATGGTTGAAAACCTTTAGTATCATCCTTGCCTTCGCCAAGGGCTCCATCTTCTTGTCCCGGTGTACAATCAGTTTAGCGCCGAATTTCTCAGTGCACAATTGCGAGAGCGCCTCCATTGTTCTGGGACTTCCCGTTACGGGAAGAGAAGGCCAGAAGTAGGTCGAAACGCCCATTGCCACCATGCTCAGTGCCCCGGCCACCTCGGCGTTCCGGTTGGCCTCGGCGAAGCAGGCCAGGATCGGCAACTCCTTGAGGGGCTTTTTGGCCGTCGCGGAGAGGGACAGCAGAAACTCGATCAATGCGCCGTTTTCAGCGGGTCCGATATCAATGACGGCAGGCAGGTTCTTGCCGGCGGCTTTGAGAAGATTCGCCACCCCCTTGCCGCAGTGCTTCTTAGCCTCACGGGGATTGAGGAAGCCGTATTTTGCCAGGCTGACGCTCGCATCGCCCTCGGAGATGCACAGAATGTCGTCTTTCAGGAATTCCTGCGCCATAGCCGTAAAGGGCAGGTCTTGAGTGAATTTCACATTGTTCGTTCCCGCGAGAATCGCAATCCCCTTGATGTCTCCCTTATTCAAGGCGGCGGCGATCTTATTCGCATCCATATCGGCGGCGGAAAAACCCAGAAGGGCGGTTTCTTTGGCCGCCGGTATGTCCCTTTTTATGGAACGGCGGACGTCAAAGGACGCTACGGCCTTTTCTACGATCTCCTTAGCGAAAGCATCGGGGTTGCGTTTCTTCAGCGTTTCCGTCGGGACGACGACGACGTTGAACTCTGCGGCAATTGCCGCAAGGGAGGGATTGACAAATTGGTCGCCCGTTACGATCAGGTCAACGGCGCCGGTCATCAGGGGCAGTTCCTGGGAGCCGTAGCTTGTCACCGGGGCAAACCGGTAAGCCCCCAGCAGGGGGTCGGTGCAAACGCCCGCAACCGATACCTTCCTTTTTGCCGCTGCCGCTGCGATTGTTGCCTTCAGAAGGGGAGAGAGGGGACCATACAGCAGGATGTTCGCCTGCCCTTTCTTCAGGATGCCCATGTTTACGTCAATCTCCGCCGGCGCCGCGCCGAAGGCGGCTTTCTTCAGACCGCCCTGGAGTTTCCGGGCAAACGCGCCGAGAAGGGCGGCCTTGAAAGCCCAGAGGAGCGTCTCCTCGACGCCGGTGACGCCGCCTTCCACTTTTTGAGAGGCCTTGAAGATATCCCTGGCCACGCCTTCGGGATAGATTCCGGCCTCTTCCCAGGCGGCAAGCAGGGGCTTGGGGAACGCCTTCCTCATGCCGTCGCCGCCGTTCTTCAGGAGGGCTTCGATCTCGGCAATGATGCGGTTTGTTCTGACCTTGTCCTTGGGCTTTATCGCCCCGGAGCTGATCCCGGTTGCCATATCGCCGACCTGATCCAGGGAGGCCATGACCCCCTTAAGGACCAGTTTCAGAAGGCTCTGTACGGCGAGAATATCCTTATCCTTCCCGCAGACGCCTAATTTGTTCGCATCACGAAAGGGATGGCTGATGCAGGGGCCCTGGAGGCAATCCCGACAGCTTAAGCCCGATTCACAGAAACCGCATTCGGGGAGCTGTCCCTCGAAGCGGTCCCACGCCAATTTCGTACCTCTGTCTGCCGCTTTCGGCAGGAAATGCTCTGCTGCGCTGTCGGCGGTTTTTTTCTGGATGAACTCCATAGTGCGTCTCCTTTTCTCAGCGACCAATCCGGTCAGACGTTAATCATGCGGCAACCCCAAGAATCCGATTAAAACTTCTTTTTCCGATAGTCCTTTCGCTCTACCATGTTAAGAGCCCCAGTGGGGCAGATCTCCGCGCAGATGGGATATCCCATGTTCCGGCAGCGGTCGCACTTGATTGCCACCTTCTGAGAAGGCGAGGGATAAATGATGCCGAAAGGACACACCATAACGCACATCCAGCAGGCGATGCAGGTCGGCTCGTTGACGTAAATCAGTCCTGTTTCCGGGTCTCGTAGCATGGTTCCGTTGGGACAGGCATCGAGGCAGGGGGCGTCCTCACAATGTCGGCATTGCAGGGCAAAGGGCTTGCCTTCCACATAAACACGGGGCACCGGGCAGGGCTCCTCATTGATTGCCCCGGCCAGTTCCCTGGACAGGGAGGCGATTTCCGTCCCGCACCAGAGCTCGCACTGATGGCATCCCGTACACTTCGTTTTATCCACCATGAGCACTTTCACGTTTTCCTCCTAATAGTTGCGAATCACAGACCCGTATCCATCAATTCCTTGTATTCCGGTTCGGAAAACCGGTCGGCGTTTCTTCTCAGGATCGGCAGCAGATCCATGAAACTCAGGCGGTCGCTCATGAGCAGGGGGATGGAGTCGGCGACAGAAACCTGTTTCTTCAGCAGCATGGACATCAGGCCTGCCTTCTGGGTCTGGCCGACCAGGATCGCCCCGATGATCTTGCCGTTCTTCAGGATAAGCTTTTTGTAGGCATCCTTCGTCCGTACCCGGATTTCCCGGAATTCGTCGTTGTCGCCCCGAAGCGTGCAGGCGTCGGCGTGGGTGACGCCCATGGAGATGGCAGGAATCCCGATGAAGTTCCCGATGGAATTTCTCCGATAGGAACCGGGATAGACCGTCTTCTGACCCGCCAGGTTGAGACCGGCGATGTGTCCCTGCTCAAAAGCACAGGGCCAGACGGCGTTGAGGAAATAGGCGTCCCGCGGGATGTCGTAGGTTTCCGCCACGTCGCCGGCGGCGTAGATATCCGGGGAACTCGTCATCATACAGGAGTTGACCCGGACTCCTTTCATATCGCCGATCTCAAGCCCCGCCTTGAGGGCAAGCTCAATGGCCGGACGGACGCCCACGGCAACCACGACGATGTCGCAGGGGAGTTCGCGGTTATCCGTCACGACGCTCTTCACCTGCTTGTCGCCGGTGAATTTAAGGGCCTTCTCGCCGGTGAATACCTCGATCCCGATATCTTCTATCCGCTTCTGGACAATGGCAGCCGCCTCGGCATCGAAGACGGTGGGCATCACCTGCCCGAGCTGTTCCAGAAGGGTGGCCTTGATTCCCCGTCGCGTCAGGCTGATGCAGGCCTCGACGCCGATACTGCCGGCGCCGATAACCACCGCCCGTTTGCCCTTCATGTGGTAAATCCTCTCGGCATCGGCCATGGTCTTCAGTGTGGAGATCCCCTTTTTTTCAATCCCCGGGATCGGCGGCACGATCGCCTTGCCCCCGGTGGCAAGCAGAAGCTTGTCAAAGGCATACTTCTTGCCGCCTTCCGTTTTTATTGTCTTGGCGGCGGGATTCAGATCGGTGACGTTCACTCCCAGGTGGGGCTGAACCCTCTTTTCATCAAAGAAGTCCGATGTCCTGAAATTGAGCAAAGGTTTGGAAAGTTCTTCCGCAACATAGTACGGCAGAAGGACTCTCGAAAAGAGGGGGGTTTCTTCATCGCTGAACAGGACGATCGGTGATTCGCGATCCAGGGACCGGATGGACTCAACGGCGCTGATGGCTGCGGCGCTCCCTCCTATAATGATGTATCGCATCGTTCTCTCCTTCATTATTGACGGCGTTGTAAAAAGCAAATCATCAGTACAGGCTGTGGACCGTATAAAGGGGAAGCAGCTCCTTGAACAGCTTGATTCCCCGCGTCACGTTGTAGTTGCCGCAGGAACAGCATTCCGCCATCTCCAGGCAGCAATCCTCTACCGTTCTGCGCCCCCTCTTCACATCCCGGACCATCTTACGGACCAGATCCGAGGCAATCATCGCGTGACCGCACATCGTCACCGTCTGCAGGACTTCAAAATCGGGCAGCAGCTCCGTCTTTCCCCAGGTGCCGAGGGAATATTCCAGGGAGTGGACGCGACCCAGTCCCGCCTCGATCATGCATTGTTGCACGACATCGGCCACTCCTGAGATGATAACCGAGATGCCGGGCCGGTCTTCTTTCAGCTCCTTGAGAAGGGCGACAATCTTTTCCCTGTTGTCGAACGTGCACTGGACAATCGTCCCGTCCGTCACGCGATTCAGGATATCATCCATCGTCGTGTTGTAGATATTGCCCGTTTTCATATCGCCCAGATTGATCGGGCCGTGCTTGTAGCAGATGCTTAGGAATTTCTTGGTCTTGGGCGCCGATCCTATCTTATTGACACCCGTTGCCGGACAGCCCAGGACGACAAAATCCTCGCTCAGGCTGTCCCCTGTGCCTCTGCGGTGTAAACTGTGTGTCATGATTCCTCCCTAA
>CAZTLA010000009.1:17566-33280 GCA_964614365.1 uncultured Syntrophales bacterium
CTCATCATCATAGAACTTATAGTGCGGTTCACCCAGTCCCATATTGTTCTTGCTGTTAATGGAAAACCAGACACCCATCTTTTTAAAGACGGGTATAATGGGGATATCTCCCTCAGGGGGGACCTTGGTGATGACTTCCACGGTAAAAACCGTATCGAGCGTCTTGGCCACATCCTGGAGTATCCTGAGGGCATCGGGCAATTTCTCCAGCTTGCATTTCCCCTCGATGATGGCCGACGTTGCCTTCTCACCAAGAACATCGTCGCGGAGCTTCCCCGTGGTTTTGTCGGACATGAAATGGGTCACGGGGTTTTCCGTCGCCAGTTGATACCCGATGTCGGCCCTCATCAGGGCCATGGCTACAACCTCGACCTCCCGGAAGTAGGCGCCGACGCCGGGCCGTCCCAGCTCGACGCCGACACCAACCTCGCCGGGGAGGAAGGTGCCTTTCACATCGTTCGTTTTCATCTCCTCCGTTCCGCGGCCAGGCGTCTGGGATCCCATAAACTCGATCATGGGATTGCTCAGTATGCCGCGGACCTCGCGGGGCCACGTCTCCTCGGGCTGGTAAAGGGCGTTCACCGGACAGATTTTCGCCCGCAGGCACATGCTGCAATCGGTGCAGGCATCCTGGTCAATCTCGATATAGACCCGGCCGGCAATCAGCTCGTGCCGCTTGAATGTCTGAATCCTGCCCATCGGACAGTAGGGAAAGCATCGCTTGCAGCCTATGCATTTATCCTGATCTACTTTCATAGAACCTCCTTGTGGCGCTCCCGTCCTTCTATTTTGCCTCTCGAACGGTCTGCAGTGCGTCTTCCTTGGCCTCCCGGATGTGTATCCGCATCACCCGCTCGCAGAGCTCCGGGTCTTTCAGTTTCAGGGCCAGGATAATCTGCCGGTGACCGTCTATGGTTCTTTTTGCCGCCTCATGGTAATGAAGCGTATCTTTTCTATATCGAAGAACGTATTTTCTCATGTTCACGATCAGATTGTAGAAACGCCGCTTGTCCGCAACCATCTTGTGCAGGGTGTCATGAAATTCCGTGTTCCACTGAAAAATCTCATCGACCCTCTTCCGCAGGTGGGCATCCGCCGCCTTCTCGACGATCTTTTCAATCGTCGCGATCTGCTCATCGGTAATGCGCTCGCAGATGATCCTCAGGGTGTACCCTTCCAAGACCGTCCGGAGCTCAAAGAGGTCTTCAATCTCTTCCGGAGAATCCAGAGGAATACAGAATCCCCGTGATTCCAAAGGTTCGATCAATCCATCCTGTTCGAGCTTGTGCAGGGCTTCTCGTACCGGGGTGCGGCTAACCCCCAGTTCTTCCGCAAGATGCTCCTCCGTAAGACGTGTGCCGGGACTGAAGTTTCCGGAAAGGATGTTTGATTTCAGGTATTCGTAAGTCTTCTCACGAACGGAGAGACTATTTTTTCTGGGTCTGCCGGATGGGCTCATGTTCATGATTGTATCCAAAATGACCGCTTACTTAGATTTGTGAATCACTATTACACCCCTAATTGCTTGTCAAGACTTTTTTTACAAATGATGAATTTTTATCTATGTTCAGTTTTTAATTAATATATTAACGACTTAGGTAGGGATACTGTTGATTCTCCTGTCACCTCACTATTGGATACGGCGTTTGATATATTGGCGCTCTTGTATCCAAAGCTGATTTAGAATTGGAATTATCCGCCCATTCCGGCTTTCATATCCGCCACGAAGGCCTTAATGTTGTCCACCGACTTGTTTAGGAGCGCTTCTTCCTTTGCCGACATGGCGAGAGAAAAAGCCTTGCCGGCGCCGGCCCTGCTCACGGCGGTAGGCAGGCTTACGGCCACCCCGAAATCCTGATTGTAGGTGCAGACCGGTAGCATGGCGCTGCTGTCCAGTACGATGGCCTCCAGCACCGCGTTGGCTGCAGTAGCCGGAGCAAAGACGGTGCCGCCTTTCAGGGCGATGACCTCGCCGGAGGCCCGGATCACGTCTCCCACAACCCTGTCCAGAAGGGCATCATCATAGCCGGGAACGTCAGCGAGGGGAATCCCGCGCACCCGGACGCCGGTGGTAATGGGCACCATGGTCTCTCCGTGTTCTCCTACCACGTAGGCGTCCACATCTTTGGCATCTACCTGAAAGGCTTCGCCGATATAGGACCGATAGCGGAAGGTGTCCAGCACCGTCCCCATGCCGATCACCCGTCCGGCGGGGAAGTGAGAGACTTGATATGCCAGTTGGACCATCACATCAAGGGGGTTGGTGATGATGAACAAAAGGCAATCGGGACTGTATTTCACCGCGTCACGCACCAGCCCGGCTACTACGCCGGCATTCCGGGATAATAACAGCACCCTGGGTTCATCGGCTTTGCGCGGCACACCGGCGGTAATGATAACGATGTCCGAGCCGGCGGTGGCGGCGGCATCTCCAACCCGGACTTTCATGGCCGGGGCGAACGCTTGACACTGGAGGATATCAAGCATTTCTCCCCGGGCCTTTTCGGCGCTGACATCCACCAGCACCATCTCCCGTGCCAGACCTTTCCACATGGCGGTGTACGCCACGGCGGCCCCCACTTTGCCGCAGCCCATAAGGGAAATCTTCATGATCGTATCCTCCTTCTTGCGTTGATTTTGATACATAGAGACTTATTATTTCGGAGCTATAGGGAAAAAGCAATTGCTTGTCAAGCAAGAGATACTACCGTAATCCACCGCCTTTTTGTTGTCCTTTTCTAAAGTATTGCCCCTTGAACGCCGATGGTTCTTTAAAGAACCATCCATTTCTGGGAGGGGACTGCCATGTCAAACGCCGCCAATATCGCTCTTACGGCGCTGAACGCCTTCGACAAGAAAAACGATGTCATCGCCAACAACATCGCCAACGTCAATACGGACAGGTTCAAGAAAAGCCGCGCCCTCATGGCGGAGACGATCCCTTCCGGGGTGAAGCTTTCAACAGAACGGGTGAATACGCCGGGCGACACGATCACCATCGAGGGAGCAAAGGACGGGGAACGGGAAACCTCTAATGTTACTATTGAAGAGGAGATCATTGCTCTGTCCATGAACAAGTTCAATTATGAAGCCAATCTCAAAGCCGTGGAAACCACCGATGAAATGCAGGGAACGCTCCTCGACATCATCGGCTGAAGGGGTTGAAGGGTCGCAGTCCATGATAATTAACAATACCAATATATTCATGATGTCGGAGCACCGGCTGGAAAAAAAAGACAGCGTAGCGGAAACGCTTCGGGTCTGGATCGATCCTCCTCCTGCAGAGCCCCCTGCCGATACCGTCACCCTCTCGCCGCAGGCACAGGAAACAGCATTGTCCAGTCCCGAAGAAATTATTTCCAATAATCCAAAACTTCTCCTGATAAAGAAACTTATTGAAGCCCTCACCGGCCATGAAGTCAGGTTCCAGACCGCGGCGGATATCGAGATGGCGCCGCGGGAAAGTAGTGCTGTTCCGTACGCGGCGCAGAATGCGTCCCCCCAGGGACAAGAAAGGGCGGGATGGGGGGTCCGCTATGACTACTCGGAATCCCATACGGAAACGGAGAACACCTCGTTCCAGGCGGCAGGCATTGTGAAAACCGCCGATGGGAAGGAGATACAATTCACCTTCGACGTGCAGATGGCAAGATCCTTCTCCAGCAGCACATCCGTCTCCCTGCGCGCGGGCGACGCCTTGCTTGACCCGTTGGTGATCAATTTCAACGGACCGGCCGCCATGCTTACAGACCAGAAATTTTCCTTTGACTTAAACGCGGACGGCAGCGACGAAACAATGCCTTTCGTTCAGGGCGGCAGCGGCATCCTGGCCTTTGACCGCAACGGCGACGGACGGGTCAATAATGGCAGCGAGCTGTTCGGTCCTCTGACGGGCAACGGTTTTGCGGAACTATCCAAGTACGATGCCGACGGGAACGGCTGGATAGATGAACAGGACGGAGAATATAAACGCTTGAGCATCTGGACAAAGGCCGCGGACGGCAGGGACATCCTTAGGGGACTGAAAGCAGGCGGGGTAGGAGCCATCTTCACCGGCTATGCCGATACCTCCTTTGCCCTGAAGGACGACGCGAACAACCTCCGCGGCCAGATCAGACGCACGGGGCTTTATCTTAATGAAACCGGAAAAGCGGGATCGATCCAGCAACTGGACGTGGCGGTTTAGAAAAGTTGCTCCAGACAGCAGGCCACAGCCTGCTTCGATTATCGAATGCAAATCACTAATTTAAGGCGGGATTAAAGATCATAGAGCTTGTCGTCCACACGCGGTTTTGAACGTTTGCCGCTCTTGCGGCCGCCGCCTTCCAGGAGAAGCGGTTCTTCTTCTGCAAGGATGGCGCCCATCTCCTCCTCGATCTTGTCGGGGTCCTCTCCTCGTTCCAGGCGGCTTAATGCCTCTTCCATGCCCGGCCCCATGGCTATGCCGGTGGCGTCGGCAAGTTTTCTCATCAACATGGCCGCCCGGTGCGGGTCGTCTTCGTTCATGGTTCCCGCTTCTCTGGCCATCATTGCCAGTGCCTTCTCCATTTTTGCCTCATCGATAGGGGACATGCCCTCGTCCCCTTCGCCCTTTTCACCTTTCCCGCCGGAAAGATTTGCGAACAGCGACATCTGGCGCCGTAACCGAACCGTTTTGCAGGACGGGCAGCGAGGAATCTTGTCCGTATTTACGGAACGGGAAAAGAAGTTATAGACCGTATTGCATCTCCGACAGTAAAATTCATAGACAGGCATGGATGTCCTTTCCCTCGAATATTCTTGGCGAGTAAATCTAATCACTTTTGCGGAAAAATCAAGCGTTCATCGGTATGACCGATTTAATGGTTGATTTTCAACCATTTACGGATTAGTATTCCCCGATGTTTACCGTTTACCGGCACATTTGATTATTCGGGTGATGATGTCTTTATCCATGGAAATGGAAAACGTGGTCTGCCATTGTAAGCGGGCAGTGCGGGAGAGAAAACAATGAACGATGACAATGGAAGAAACAGGGGTACGGAGGATGGGGAATTGCAACAAAAGGAGCCGGAGGGAAAAAATCGTTCGGGGAAAGCCGCCGGCAAAGACGAGAACGTCGTGGAACCGGAGAATGCCCTGCCCGAACTAACGCTGGGAGCGCTGGCGGAGCAGTTGCGCGACGCCTGCGCCAGGGCCGGATGGACACGGTTGCTGCCGGTGCAGGCCAGGACGATTCCCTATGCGCTGACAGGGCGCAACCTCATGGTGCAATCAAAGACGGGCAGCGGCAAGACGGGCGCCTACCTTCTGCCGATACTGAAGAAAATAGACCCCAAACGCGCCGTATGCCAGGCCCTGGTGCTGGTGCCCACACGCGAGCTTGCCGTACAGGTGGCGAACGAGGCCACGACGCTGTTCGGAGATACGGGGGTGAACACGGTGGCGGTGTACGGCGGGGTGAGTTACGGCCCCCAACTCGATGCTTTTCGCAAAGGGGCGCATCTGGTGGTGGGAACGCCGGGCCGCATTCTTGATCATCTCCTGAAAAAGTCCATTTCTCTGGGAGGTCTGCAAATACTGGTTTTTGACGAAGCCGACCGCATGCTCTCCATGGGATTTTATCCGGACATGAAGCGCTTGCAGGAGTACCTGCCGGTCCGCCGGCTCAACGGCTACATGTTTTCCGCCACGTTCCCTCCTTACGTACTGCGATTAGCGGGAGAATTTCTCGATACACCCGAGTTCCTGAGCTTAAGCCGCGACAACATCCATGTTGCCGAGACGGAGCACGTTTACTACATTGTCCCGGGAATCGGAAAGGAACGGGCGCTGATCAGGATTATTGAGGCCGAAAACCCCGTATCGGCCATCATCTTCTGCAACACGAGGACAACGGTCCACTTTGTTTCCGTGGTATTGAAACGATTCGGTTACGATGCCGATGAACTGAGCTCCGACTTGAGCCAGAGCGCACGGGAGAAGGTGCTGGAGCGGGTGCGAAAGGGAGACCTGCGCTTCCTGGTGGCCACCGACGTGGCGGCGCGCGGAATCGATATCCCCGATCTTTCGCATGTGATCCAGTACGAACCGCCGGAAGATCACGAGATTTACGTCCACCGTGCCGGACGTACCGGCCGGGTCGGAGCCAGCGGCGTTGCCATTACGCTTGTGGCCGGCATGGAGCAGTTCAAGCTGCGGGACATCGGCAAGGTTTACACGATCGACCTGCAGGAAAAACCGCTTCCCGACGATGCGGATATTCAAGCGATCGTTGCGGAACGCACGATGGCGCTCCTGGAGGCGCGGCTGCGTTCCCTGGATAGCCTGCAGACCGAACGCATGAAACGTTTTATCCCTCTGGGCCGGAGCTTGTCGGAATCCGAGGACGGGCTTGCCGTCATGGCCATGCTGCTGGACGATTATTACCATACAACGCTCCAGGCCCCGCCTCCCCGACCGCCTTCCCTGGAAACCAGCGGACAGAAAACGACTGCGGACAAGGCAAGCAAACGGGGACTACGCCGGAATCGGAGTTCCCGCTCCCGACCGAAGTGAGACGGCAACATGAGCAACCCGGACGCAATCGTTGAGGTACGGCATCTGCGGAAGACCTTCGAGGAACTGGTGGCCGTGGATGACGTTTCCTTCCGTGTCCACCGGGGAGAATGTTTCGGCATCCTGGGACCGAACGGCGCGGGCAAGACATCCACAATCCGCATAATCTATGGTTTTTCCCCGGCCACGTCCGGCATCATGAAGGTGTTCGGTCTCGATTTTGCGGGCAACATGCGCGCCATAAAGGCGCGTATCGGCATCTGCCAGCAGGAAAACAATCTCGATCCCGATCTGACCGTGCTGCAGAACCTGGAAGTTTTTGCACGCTATTTCGATATTCCCAAAGCGGAGGCAAAGAAACGGGCACTCGCGCTGCTCGGTTTCATGGCCCTCGACCATCGCCGGGACGCCCGTGCTTTCGATCTGTCCGGGGGCATGATGCGGCGGATGGTGATCGCGCGCGCCCTCATAAACCAGCCCGACCTGCTGATCTTGGACGAACCTACCACGGGCCTCGATCCCCAGTCCCGCCACCAGGTATGGGAACGGCTCGAAGAGCTGAGATCGAAGGGTCTTTCCATTCTTCTGACGACGCACTATATGGACGAGGCGTCGCGTCTTTGCGACCGTCTGATAATCATGGATCACGGCCGCATTATCGTTCAGGGGACCCCTGTCGGGCTGGTGAAGGAACATGCCGGCCACGAGATCATTGAGGTCGTTGATCCGGAAGACCGGCTGCGGGATTACGTGAAAACGCAGAAGCTCCGCTACGAGGACCTGGGACATCGCCTGATCATCTATATAACGGAAGGGGACGGCCTGTTCCGGGAAATCAGCGATACGTATTGCAACGCAAGCTGCATCATGCGCAGGGCAACGCTGGAGGATGTCTTTTTGAAGTTGACGGGCAGGGAGTTGAGAGAATGAAGATCATAACGCCCGACATTTCCCGTCGCTTTCTGAGGGTCTGGCAGAGGAACCTGAAGGTGTACCAGGAGAGCTGGAAGATCAATTTCCTACCGCCGCTTTTGGAGCCCCTCTTCTATCTTCTCGCCTTCGGCGTGGGCCTGAGCGCCATGGTGGTGGGAATGCAATTCCAGGGAAAAGCCGTGTCCTACCTTCGTTACATCGCGCCGGCCCTGCTTGCCATCAATATTATGAACAACGCTTTTTTTGAAAATACCTTTGCCTCCTTCGTGCGCATGTACTACCAGAAAACCTTCGATGCCATGATGGCCACTCCCCTTTCCCTGGACGAGATCATTACGGGCGAAATCATCTGGGGCGCCACCAAAGCGGTCATCGGCAACGTTCTCATGCAGGCGGTGATCAGCATGTTCGGCCTGATCAGTTACCCGACAGGGCTGCTGATCATTCCGCTCTCCTTCGTCGGGGGGTTTGCGTTCGGCGCCGTCGGCATGTACTTTACGGGGATCGTGAAGAGCATTGAGACATTCAATCTGCCCGTGTTCCTCTTTATTACGCCCATGTTTCTTTTCAGCGGGACGTTTTTCCCTTTAGAGAACCTGCCCCACTGGGCACAGTACCTTGCGCTTGTATTTCCGCTCATGCACCTGACCGCCATGACCCGGGCGCTCAGCTTCGGGGTGTACGATTCGTCCCTGCTCATAGGGCTGGGGTACTTCGCCGTCTTCTGTTTTATCTTTTTTCCCCTGGCTCTTTATACGATGCGCCGTCGCCTGCTCAAATAATTATTGTTCCCTTTTCCAACCTGAAAGAAAACGCTTGCTTCTCAACGCGGGTACCTGTATTTGAAAACAGGTTTGAGCAGTACCAAGACTCCGTCACTTCGACATCGGGAGCAAAACGCATGAGATCATCGTCGGACCCGCAATTTTCCCCTTTTGTCGCCCTGAAAAATTCCGACTTCCGCTGGATGTGGTCCGGACAACTGATTTCGGAAGCCGGCTCGCAGATGCAGATGGTGGCGATCGGCTGGCACGTGTATCTTCTGACGCACTCTCCGGTAGCCCTGGGTTTGATCGGCCTGATCCGCGTGCTTCCCACCATTGTCTTTTCCCTGGTGGGGGGAGTCTATGCCGACGCCCATGACCGGCGGCGGATTCTGTTTCTCACCCAGAGCGCCATGATGATCCTGGCGGCAATCCTCGGAGTTTTCACCGCATCCGGATGGATATCCGTCGGCCTGATTTACCTGCTCCTGGCGGCAATTTCGGCCGTCTTGGCCTTTGACGGTCCCGCCTGGCAGGCGATTGTGCCCAACCTGGTGCCCCCGGGACACCTGACCAACGCGCTCAGCCTCAACAACACGATGCGCCAGACGGCCCAGATTGTCGGGCCCGCTCTGGGCGGCTTCGTTATTGCCTGGCTGGGCGTGGGAGGCGTTTACTGGATCAACATGGCCTCTTTCGTTGCCGTCCTTATCGCCTTGGTCAGGATGAAAACGCCCGCGCAAAAATCCCTGGGGGCATCAAAGGTCAACCTGTCCGCTCTCCGCGAGGGTATCCATTTCGTGTTCCATTCGCGGATACTTCTTTCCACCACGCTCCTTGATTTCTTCAGCACCTTGTTCGGCTCCGCTTCGGCGCTGCTCCCGATCTTCGCCAAGGAAATCCTGATGGTCGGACCCCAGGGGCTGGGAATTCTCTATTCGGCCCAGTCTGCCGGCGCCGTTGCCGCCGGGGTGGGAATGTCGTTTGTCGGCACTGTAAAGAAACAAGGCGCCTTGGTGCTCGGCGCGTTGGCCGTCTATGGAATTGCCACCACGATATACGGAGGATCGCGCTGGTTTCCCCTGTCGATCCTCGCCCTCGCGCTGGTGGGCGCTGCGGACACGATCAGCACCATCATGCGCCATAATATCAGGCAGCTTTCCACGCCCGACCATCTGCGCGGGCGGATGACTTCGGTCATCCGTATCTTCTCCAACGGGGGGCCCCAACTGGGGAACCTCGAAGCGGGTCTTCTGGCCGCGCTTATCGGCGCACCGTTGTCGGTAATCACGGGCGGCATCGGCACCCTCCTCGTCGTCGGCTTTGTCGTCTGGAGGGTGCCTGCGTTGAGGGATTTCCGGAGTTAGCGATCCCGGGCGCTCCATTCCTTTATATGCTGAGGGAGGAAGAAATGATGAAACGATTCTGCTTTGTGGTGATCGTCGTTGGGCTCCTTTCCGTGGCGGCAGAGACGCCTGCCGTGGAAAAGACCGTCTATCCGCAGAGAACAATCACGTATATCATGGGTTTCCCACCCGGAGGAAAAGCCGACATCCAGGCGCGGGGCCTGCTTCCCGTTGTGGAAAAATACCTGGGGGCTTCTTTAGCGATTCAATATGCGCCGGGAGCCGCAGGCCGCGTCGGTTATACCAAAATATTCAAGGCAAAGCCGGACGGCTACACCATCGGCCACTTATCGATCCCCGGTTCCATCCTGGGTGAATTTATGACGACGACGGATTACCGCACCCGGGAATTCAGGCCCATCTTTAATTGCTTCGTCACGCCTCAGGTGCTCGTCGTGGCTGCCGACAGCTACAAAAACGTCGACGAACTGGTGAAAGCGGGAAAATCCAAGCCCCTGACCAATGCCAGCTCCGGCAGAGGAACCTCGTCGTATCTTGCAGCCATCGTCATGTCCGGCGGCCTGGGATTGAAGGAAGTGCGTCATGTCCATTTCGAGGGCACCCCCAATGCCATGGCCGCCGTAGCAGGCAGACATCTTGATTTTTCCGTCTGCCCCACGACGGTAGCCATTGCCCTGGTCCATGCGGGAAAACTCAAGCCCCTGCTTACCATTGCCGAGGAACGGGACCCGGCCTTTCCCGACGTGCCCACACCGAAGGAACTGGGATACCGTATTACGGCCATGCCGGGCATCGACGGCATCGCCGGTCCGCCTCATCTGCCCGACAATATCCTGAAGGTTCTCGAGACCGCCTTTCTCAAAGCAGCCAAAGACCCTGCGTTCCTCGCCTGGACGCAAAAGGCAAATATGCCGGTGACGGTATGGGATCACGGAACGTTCAGCCGTGTCATAGAAGAACAGATCAAAGAAGCGGAAAAATACCGGGAAGCCCTCTTGGCTCAATGAGGTCTTTGAAAAAGCGGTGGTTATGGGAGTGATGCCGGTGAATCATCCGGATATTATATGCACTCCTCCAGCGGCAGGACGAAGGCCTTCAGTCCCTCGCGGGGATTCGCTTTTTTCAATTGCCTGATAAGATCCAGCCCCTTTTGCACCTCTTCATCCTGAACGGCAACAAAGAGGGCATTATTCATTCCCGGCCAGACGTGGCTTCCCAGCTTCGGGTCCGTTTCCTGACCTTCTCCGAAAACTTCCTTCATCTTCGTGTACCCGCGCATATCAGAGCGTTTGAATGCCGCAATGATCGCCTCATCCATTTCCCGTGAATAGATCACAAACAACATCTTCATAAGACACCTTGCTTCAGCAGGCCTTCCCGGATAAATTCAAGCACGCTTTCAAAAAAGTCAAAAGCCAGGACGTCCCGGATTTCCCCAATAGAAGCCCCTACCGTGAATGCATGGTTACGTTCCTTACAATGTTTGATGATGATTTCGAAGGAGACGCTTTTCTTGACCGAGTGGACGGTGCTCAAGGTGCAGAGGTAAGAAAAGTTCTTGTCCAGCGGTTGCGGGGAACGGAATCGCAACCCATGCGGGCTGAAATCCAATAAAACGCCCTCGGAGGAAAAATCACCTTTATGGATTACCAGTTGGATGTGCTTCTCGTATCCTTCGGGAAACGGATACCGCTCCTCTTTCCTCAGTTCCGCCACGTCGTTTTCCGAGAGGGGAACAAGCATTTTAATATCCCGGATAATTTGCAGGTATTTAATCCAGTTTAACAGTTTGTACGATGCGTTTAACGCCTGGTTCATGTATTCCTGAAGCACATCCCTGGCATCTTCTTTCTTGGCCAGATCAAGGAGCAGGGCAATGGTAAACACTTTGTTCGTGACCATATCGGCGATGCAGTCGATCTGTTTTTTATTGTCGATGAAACAATGCTCCGGATCGTCCCCGCAAATTGTTGCGCATCTCTTCTGCATGGTAATATACCCCCAAATGGTCAAGTCCGGTTATCATTTACGGGTTTGTGCACTACTGCCCGACATTCCGGAAACGGGATATGCAATTGTTCTGTCCCCGACGCCCGGCGTCACCGGGCATTGCTTTAAATACTATGCTGCCCCCTTGAACCTTATTGATGAGACAATGCTACCAAAACACAGAACACGGCGCCGTGTCAATACATTAGGTTGCGAATCCATCAAGGTCGTTCCAATGCCCTGTTCCATTTCTCGATGTCTTCCTTGACGGCGGCAAGCAACTCTGTGGCATCTCCCGCTATCGTGATGGAGTCGATGCGGTTGTTCTGGGATATGCTGTTGACCACCTGCATATCCTCCTCCCCAATCACCTCTCCAAATACCGTGTGATGGTCATCCAGCCAGGGCGTCGGCACGTGCGTTATGAAAAACTGGCTCCCGTTCGTGTTTGGACCTGCATTGGCCATCGCCAATACGCCTGGCTTGTCGTGGCGCAGTTTGTCAACGAATTCATCACGAAACTTGTAGCCGGGCCCGCCGGTCCCGTTGCCGGTCGGGCATCCCCCCTGGATCATGAATCCATCGATAACGCGATGAAACGTAAGATTGTCGTAGAACCCCCGGGTGGCGAGAGTGACAAAGTTCGCTACGGTGAGCGGCGCCTTGTCGGAAAACAGTCTCAAATGAATGGTGCCCTTTTCCGTCCTGATGGCTGCGGTCAAACCGGCCTTATCTAACATGGTTCATTTCCTTTCCCCTTAAGTTGCGGTGACGATGATACCATACTATCCTTCCGGGGTGATACTATTAACTGCTTTATGACCTTCCGGGGAGATGTCCCGGGGCATAATTATTTCTGTCATTTTTCCTGTTGTCTTCCAATCCAATTGAGTGTAGTTTTTACCTGCGATACAAAACATCGGGGAGAACAATGATGCACATAGCCCTTGTTTCGAGGACCGGCGAAGTTTTGGACGCCTATCTCCGCTTTTTCGAAGCGAATGGAGTCCAACCGTTACACCGCGCCTCTATTTCGGAACTCTATCAGGACATCTCCGATACATCGCTCAGTGGCGTGGTTCTTGATATACCGACTTTGGTTAAGTCTGTGGGAACGGAAAAATTTCTGCTCCAGACCCTTGAGGGGATATTCCCCAATATCAGAACCAATTGGAATCCAAAAGTCGGGTTTCAGGCATTTTTTCACGACAGCAACAAATCGGGCGAAGAAAACCTCAAGGAATTCTTGCAACAGTGTCGTAATTTTAAAGCGCGCGGTTTGCGTAAAGAGAAACGCTCGGCAGTCATCTTCCATGCACTGTTCTGGCCCGATGGGAAATCCGAACAAACTGCTCAACGCGCATACACGTCAGACATCTGCGGCAACGGCCTGTTTGTCTGTACTTGTGACCCTCCTCCCGTTGACACCTGCGTGTGGATAAAACTGCCGGAGTTGGATGAAGGGCCCTTCAAGCTCCTGGTGCGGTGGAAGACGGACTGGGGCGTTGCCAGGCGTCGCCCCGGATTCGGCGGTATGTTTGTGGATCTGCAGGATGACCTGGCCAAAAAGATGGCATCGGTACTGATATAAACCCCCAGGAAGGCGGGATTGTTGTCCTTTAACCCTATCGCGCTGAATTGCCCGGCATGTCTCCCTTTTCATTGCAGGACGAACATAGCCCGGCCCGATTTCACCCACTGATATGCTCCGTCCACGCTGATACGTACCGGCGTCAAGGTTGTTCCTCCGTTTGCCGATTTTATGACGCTTTTATAAAGCAGGTTGGCCTCCCCGGGTTTCTCCATAATCTGCCGGGGAATCCTGTCGCTGTTCCCATCAGGCATCTCGACGACGCAATGCCCTTCCTCTCTACGCTGCAGCGTGCCTTCCTCTGCAATTTCATTACGTGCCATTGTTTAATTGACGGCAGCGATTCGTAGGCATAAAGGTTGCTTGCTCTTATTGTGATACCCGGCTTTTTCCCTATCGGGCATTACTGCAATGAACAATAAACGGACAAAGCAATGATTGAAGAATCCTTACAGGAAGGCATGACTCGTTACAAAAATCTCTTTGACGTTATCAATGATGGCGTCTTCTCTATTGATGCGCGGGGCATTTTCACCGCAATAAACCAAGCGGGCGCGGAAATACTCGGCTATCAGAAGCCGGAAGAGCTAATCGGTCAATCTGCCGTCAATTTCTGGAACTCGCCTGAAGAGAGAAATGCTTTTATTGCCGCGTTGAAAAAAGAGAAAAAGCTTGTTACCCATTGTATTTGCCTCAAAAGGAAAAATGGCGAAGAGTTGAAGGTAGAGGTTACAGACAGGATTCTGGAAGATGTGACCGGCAATTTTCTCGGCATAGAAGGCATATTGCGGGATGTGACCGAACGTGTCCAAGCGGAAAACGAGCTTAGAAGGCGGCACAATGACCTGAACAACCTCTTTCTTTTGGTGGAAAAAATTAAACGAGAATGGGAAAAAATGACGGATTGCATCGCAGAGATAATCGTCCTTACCGATACCGAAGGAAAAATCAGGAGGTGCAACCGGACATTAAAAGAAGTCACCGGGAAACCCTATGAAGATATCCTCAATCGCGACCTGTTAACCCTCTTAATCGAACACGGGTTCGACGCGGACAGCCTCTCAGGTCAGGATATTGAAATCTATTATCGTCCGGCAGATAGATGGTTTATTCTCAATTCTTATCCCTTCAAAGAAAAAGAAGATGTTTCCGGCGCCGTGATACGCCTTTACGATATCACGGAACGAAAAAGGGCATCCGGGGAACTTGCCCAAAAAAATCAGGAATTGGAAAAGGCCTACGATCTTCTGAAAGACAGTCAGGCAAAAATTCTCCATCAGGAGAAAATGGCATCTATCGGACAGCTCGCCGCCGGGGTCGCCCATGAAATAAACAACCCGGTGGGCTTCATCAACAGCAACTTGGGAACCCTGCAGAAATATGTGGGCAGACTCGGGGAGTTTATTGAGACCCAGGCGACGGTCATCGCATCCATGCAGGATGGACAAAAGGATCAGGAAGGTCTGCATGCCAAGAGGAAACAATTAAAAATCGACCACATTCTCCCTGATATCAAGGAACTCATCAGGGAATCCATGGACGGGACGGACAGAGTGAAAAAAATTGTCCAGGATCTCAAGAATTTTGCGCACACGGATAAAGCGGAAAATACCATGGCAAACATCAATTCCGGCTTGGAAAGTACGATCAACATCATCTGGAACGAGCTGAAATACAAAGTAACACTGAAAAAAGAATATGGCGACATTCCGCATACAATGTGTAATCCCGGCCAGTTGAATCAGGTATTTATGAATCTGTTGATCAACGCAGTCCACGCCATAGATAACCATGGAGAAATCACGGTGAAGACATGGTTTGACAGCGGGCTCATTCTTGTCTCGATTTCAGATACGGGAAGGGGCATCGCCGCAGATATGATAAACAGGATTTTTGAACCCTTTTTCACCACGAAAAAAGTTGGGGAGGGCACGGGGCTCGGCCTGAGCATAGTGTATGACATAGTAAAAAAACATAAGGGTGAAATAACGGTTGCAAGCGAGGTGGGAAAAGGCACAACCTTTACCGTAAAAATACCCGTTGTGGAGGAACTGATATGAAGGATTTGGTTAAAATTCTCTGTGTTGATGATGAACCAAATGTGCTGCGGGCGTTGGAAAGGCTCTTCCTCGATAAGGACTACGATATTCTTTTCGCAACTTCAGGTGCCGAAGGTCTTGATATCCTGAAAAAAACATCTCCCGTGCAATTGGTGATATCCGATTACCGAATGCCGGAGATGAACGGCGTCTCGTTCCTCAAAGAAGTGAGCCTCCGCTGGCCGGAAACGATACGAATCGTCCTGTCGGGATACGCCGATAGCGGCTCCGTAATCTCCGCCATCAATGATGGTAATATTTATAAATTCATCCCCAAGCCGTGGAACGACGATGAATTAGTGGTAGCGGTAGGCAATGCCCTGGAAAGGTACCGTCTTTATAAGGAAAACCAGGAACTGGCAGATGAATTAAAGATCAAGAACGAAGAACTCATGAAGTTGAACGCCGAATTAAGGTTCCTGCTGGCAAAATGT
>CAZTLA010000010.1:0-32791 GCA_964614365.1 uncultured Syntrophales bacterium
TCGATAAGGACTACGATATTCTTTCCGCAACTTCGGGCGTCGAAGGTCTTGATATCTTGAAAAAAGCTGCTCCCGTGCAATTGGTGATATCCGATTACCGGATGCCGGAGATGAACGGCGTTTCGTTCCTCAAAGAAGTGAGTCTTCGCTGGCCTGAGACGGTAAGAATCATCCTCTCGGGATACGCCGATACCGGCGCCGTAATCTCCGCCATCAACGAAGGCAATATTTACAAATTCATCCCCAAGCCTTGGAACGACGAGGAATTAATGGTAACGGTAGGCAATGCCCTGGAAAGGCACCGTCTTTATAAGGAAAACCAGGAACTGACAACTAAATTAAAAATCAAGAACGAAGAATTCATGAAGTTGAACGCCGAATTAATATCCCTGCTGGCAAAATGTCAACAAATTGCCGAAACGTAACAAAGAGCCGACATTTATGCGATTACCCGTTAAATGCTGTGCTATCAGTATGTTGGCACATGAGCACCGTCAATGCCTTTATGGGGGAGCGGCCGGATGAGCGATTCAAAACCAAAAAATCCCGTAAAAATCCTCTGCGTTGATGACGAGGAAAATATCCTGAAAGCCCTCCACCGCGCCTTGTTTGATGAGGATTTCATCGTCATAACTGCGAATTCCGGGAGAGAAGCGCTACGGGTGCTTGCGGATAATCGGGACACGGGAGTGATCGTCTCCGACCAGAGGATGCCCGGACTTTCGGGAGTGGAGTTCCTTGAAAAGGCACGACAAATCGCACCGGAGGCATTAAGAATCATTCTTACCGGCTACGCGGACATCACCGCGGCCACTGATGCCATAAACAAGGGGGGGGCATTCCGCTATTTAGCAAAACCCTGGAAAGATGAGGAACTCATCCAGGTCCTGCATGATGCCGCTTATCGATACGGTCTCCTGCATGAGAACAGACGACTCACGCAAATCATAAAAAAACAGAATGAAGAACTGAAAAATTGGAATGCCCAGCTCGAAATCATGGTCCAGGAACAGTCGATGGATTTATCCAACCGGAACGCGGAACTGCAAAAATTAAACAAACGCATACAAAACAACTTCCGCCGTTCCATAGAAACATTTTCGTCTCTTATAGAAATGCGCGACACATCCATGTCAAATCACTCCAAGAGCGTCGCCATGATCGCCAAACAGACGGCAACCGCCATGTCACTGCCGAAACAGGATATCCGCGATATCATGGTCGCTGCCATGCTCCATGATATCGGCAAAATTGCCTTATCGGATTTAATTCTGTTTAAAAATGCTGACGAGTTTGACGAAAACGAAAAAACAGAATACGAACGACACCCCATACGGGGCCAAGTGGCAGTGGAAAATATTGAAGATCTGAGGAACGTCGGCATATTTATCCGCCACCACCATGAACGTGTCGATGGCCTCGGGTTCCCTGATGGATTGATGAAAAATGATATTCCCCTGGGCAGCCGGATTATCGCCATGGCAGATGCCGTGGACAGGATAGTGCTCAGAAACTCTTGTGGCGCGGAAAACGCATATGAGAAGGCGCTTATCGAAATCAAGTCTTATTTGGATATAAGGTTCGACCGCGACATCTTTTCGTTTATGCGTCCTTTCGTTCTTGAAAAAGCCAGTTCCTTTATCGTACAGGATCACTCAACAGAAGTGGAAATTCATCCGGACAACCTTATGCCGGGAATGGTGTTATCACGGGATATCTATACCGGCACGGGCTGGCTGCTCCTCGCGCGCGGTATGGTTCTCGAACGGAAAGCTATTGCCACCATCCAGCACTTCCACAATATAGATCCCTTCTCCGGGGTCTACGTTCTGCGGAGACGCTGAAAAGGCAGATCATGATCGAATACGATGAAACAGAAAAGAGAATGAGCTTAAAGCTCGTTTACTACGGACCAGCCCTCTCGGGAAAGACGACGAACCTGCTCCGCCTTCATGATCTCCTGGCCCCGCAGGGCAGGGGCAGCCTGATGATGCTTGATACGCGGGATGACAGAACCATTTTTTTCGATCTCCTGCCCTTTTTCCTCGTGACACCGGACAACCTCAAGATAAAAGTCAAGATATACACCGTCCCCGGTCAGGTGAGGCACGATGCAACAAGAAAAGCCGTGCTTCAAAGGGCCGACGGCATCGCTTTCATCGCCGATTCCCGACGGACCGAAGCGGAAAACAACGTCGTCAGTTTTTCGAACCTCGAACAAAACCTGACCTGCGTGGGACTTGCCATAGACGCCGTTCCCCTCGTGATCCAGTACAACAAGCGGGACCTCCCCGACATACTCCCCGAGGATGCGATAACCCGCACCTGGATGCCGACCGGCATACCGGTCTTCATGGCCTCGGCACTGGAAGGATGGGGGGTCGTGGAAACCCTCGGCACGTTGGCGGCGCTGACCTATGACCATGTGGACAAGAGGTATCGCCTGGGCGAAGACCACGGACTTACGCGGGATATGTTTGTCCGGCAACTGACGCGCCTTGCGGAAGAGGAACAATGGAAATAGGTAATCCGGGTCGCATCGATTATGTCGTCGGCTCCGACAGAGGCATCAGAGAACTGATTGCCGATCAGGAGATACTGCCCCTTCTGAAAGCGGTCGTCCGGGCGGGTGCGGCAGAAGTGTCGATTCTGGACGGGGAGGGGAATCCCCTGTGGACGGCGGGAAGTTGCGCGCCGGATAGCTCCCCTTGTGAGGCGCTGCCTCTCGCGCTGGAAGGAGAAACGGTGGGCAAAGTCAGAATCAGGGTTGACGCCGGCAGGGAAAGCTCCCTGCAGGGACTTGCCGGAGTGCTCGCTGATTTCGTAAATTCCCTCCTTCATAGCAATCTGAAAAGGATGCTTACCACGGAAATTCATACGAAAGTGGTAAACCAATCCTATGAGGACCTGCTGGAAATAAACCGCCTGCTCGGCATATCGGAGGGCAGGTACCGCGCGCTTGCGGGGCGCCTGGAAGAAAAAGTGAACGAACGCACGAAAGAGCTGGAGCGAGTACACGCCCGGCTGCTCCAGCAGGAGACAATGGCGTCCGTGGGACAACTTGCCGCCGGCGTTGCCCATGAAATAAACACCCCTCTCGGCTTCATAGCCAGCAATGTCAACACCCTGAAAAAATACCTTGCCCGGTACCGGGAAATGGTTTTGTTTTACCGCACCCGCGCGGAACAAGATACAGGAAACGCCGGGATGCTGCAGGCATCGCAGACAAAATGGAGGGATTTGAAACTGGATTTTATCTCTTCCGACGCGGAAATCCTGATTGAGCAGACCCTCGAGGGGGCGCAGCGGGTGCAAAAAATTGTTTCCGACCTGAAGGGCTTCTCGCATATCGACGACGGCCCGGAAACGGCAATAGACATCAACGCGGAAATCGACCGCACCCTTAACGTCCTCACCCACGAGATACCGTCCGGAACGGAAATCATCAGGAATTACGGTTGCCTGCCGGATTTCCGCTGTCGCCCCGCCCTCATTTGCCAGGTCTTTCTCAACATTATCTTGAACGCCCTGCAGGCCAAAAGGGATCGCCTGCGGCTCGCCATCCGCACGGAAGTCCGTGATAATCGCTTCCGGATAACGTTCGCGGATAACGGCACGGGCATTCCCGCAGACATACAAAACAGGATTTTTGAACCCTTTTACACGACCAGGGAGGTGGGCGCAGGGAAGGGCATGGGATTGACGGTCGCCTATGAGATTGTAACCGCCCACGGCGGGTCTATCGAGGTGGAAAGCGAACCGGGCAAAGGAGCCGTTTTTACCGTCTCTTTCCCCTTGAGCGGGGAGATGCGTGATGGCTAAATATTCAGAGTTATTCAAGGTTGAGCAAAAAACCGCAGTGCCGGAGGCACTGGAAACGCCCCCGCGCGCCGGCCTGCCGGAAAATGAAAGGGCGTTTACCGTCCTCTTCGTCGATGACGAGCCGGGGGTCCTCAACGCCCTGCGCAGAAATTTTCTGGAAGAAAATTACACGATCCTCACCGCAGCATCTGCCGCCGAGGCCCTGGCGACCCTGGAAAAGGAACCTGTCCACCTGGTTATTTCCGACCACCGGATGCCGGGCATGACCGGGGCGCAACTTCTCAGGGAAATCAAGCAGCGATGGCCGGAAACCATCAGAATCATGCTTACCGGCTATGCGGATATACAAGCCATCATGGGCGCCGTAAACGAAGGGGCCGTTTACAAATTCATCACCAAGCCCTGGAGCGATGAAGATCTGCGCCTCACGGTCAGCCTGGCCCTCCAGCAATACGCGCTGATCCGGGAAAACAAACAGCTCAAGGAATTGAGCAAAAAGCAATCCCTCAAACTGAAAAATTACTCCGCCCTTTTCGATGAAAACCGGGGCATCCTGGCCACTATCCTGCTTACGGCCGGCATCATAACCGAGCAAGACAACGACAGGGCGCGGCGGGAAAAAAGGGACGGCGAACTGTTGTGCGAGACCCTGACCCGTCTGGGGATAACCGAAGAAAAGGATATCATCGCGGCGCTTCGGCATAAATTGAAGATCGGTTCTGTCGATCTCAAGGAAGCGCCGCTGAGTCCGGCGGTGGTAAAATTTCTGCCGCGGGAACTCTGCGAGAAGAACCGCTTGATTCCCGTCAAACTGGAAGGCAAGCAGATGACCATCGCCATGGCCGATCCCTCCGACATCTACAAATGCGATAACATTTCTCTCATGACGGGATTCACGGTTGTTCCCCTTGTCGCCGGCAGTTCAGATATCCTGCACAAACTGAAAACCATCTACGGGGAGGGCGGGGCTTCCGCGTTCGATGGGATTGCCGAGATAGAACCCCTCGATGAAATCGACATCGTCATCGACGACGAGCCGGAGGCCAACGTCACCGAACTTATCGGTTCCTCCGAAGTGCCGCCCATCGTCAGGATCGTAAATGCGGTTATTTCCGAGGCGGTGCGCTACCAGGCGAGCGACATCCACGTCGAGCCGAAAACCAAGTATTCCGTGGTGAGGTACCGCATCGACGGCTTGCTGCACGGCAAAATTCGGATCCCTGCGGAACTGCACGCCGCAACCATTTCCCGGATAAAGATCCTCGCCAAAATGGACATTGCCGAGCGGCGCCGCCCGCAGGACGGCAGGATCACCGTGAAGACGGGAACGAGAATCGTCGATATACGGGTGTCCTCCATGCCAACGATCAACGGAGAAAAGATCGTGATGAGGATCCTCGATAAGAACGCCGCTATCAAGAATCTCGGTGAATTGGGGCTGGAAGAAGAAGATCTGTCCAAAATCTCCCGCATCACGAAAAAACCCCAGGGCATGATCATCTCCACCGGCCCCACGGGAAGCGGAAAGACGACGATGCTCTATTCCCTTCTGAACGCCATGCTGGAAGGCACGAAAAATTTTGAAACGATCGAAGACCCCGTGGAGTATTTCCTGGAGGAGGCAAATCAGGTCTACATCAGGGAAAAATCGGGACTTACGTTCCCGTCCGTGCTGCGAGCCACCCTGCGGCAGGATCCGGATGTGATCCTCGTCGGGGAGATACGGGACTTCGAAACGGCGGACATCGCTTTCAAGGCCGCCCTCACCGGACATATGGTATTATCCACCCTGCATACGAACAACTCTGTAGCCTCCATAACCCGCCTCATGGACATGGGCATCAAGCCCTATCTTATCGCTTCAGCCCTGGAGGGCATTCTGGCCCAGAGACTGGTCAGAAAGATATGCCGTCATTGCCGAACCGATGATGCGCCGAACGGGGAACTCCTGAATCTGCTGAAAATTTCGCGCGACGCCCTCGGAGATAAAACCTTCAGGGGCAAAGGGTGCGAAAAGTGCAATCAAACCGGGTATGTGGGGCGAACTGGCATTTTTGAATTTTTTGCCATGAATGATGATTTTCGGCATCTCATCAGCAGCAACTACAAAGAAGCGGAACTGGTCAATGCCGCACGCGCCAGCGGGATGAGAACGCTCATAGAGGCGTCCTCGGAGAAGGTCCGACGGGGAGAAACCACGCTTGATGAGATCGTAAGGGTAATCGGGCCGCAGACGAGGTACGAGCGAACGTGTGAAAAATGCGCGCAGATGATTGACGCCAAGTTTCTCTTCTGCCCCTTCTGCGGTTCTTTCAGGCACGATGTCTGTAAGGACTGTAAAATGCCTCTGGAAGCGGACTGGAACGTCTGTCCTTTCTGTGGCGGGCACAACCGGTAAAACGCGATTTTCACGCTCCTCCCGGCAAGATATTTGATCCCTGAGACTGTCTCAGTCCGCCCGTAGGAGAATTCCGGCCGCAAAGGTGGCCATTGTTTTGAAATTAAAGAATGTTTATTGCTGTGCCGATGCTATTCTATAAGCCATGATGCAGCGCAATCAGACGATCGAACCTTCAGCAAAGGCGGTTCACTTTACGGATATGGATACCCCTGTTGAGTACATAAATGATGCCGTTCTTGTTGTTTCTCCCGATGGGACCATCATGTCGTCCAACGCGTCCGCCTGTTCGCTTCTCGAGTATGAAGACAAAGCGCTGATCGGCCAACCGGTGGAACGGGTGTTTTATGAAGACGCTCCTGACAATAATTCAGTGATGAACGATCTATTTACAACCGGCAGGATCGCGCATAGTGAAAAGACCTGTCTCTCCAGGCACGGGCGAAAAATACCCGTATTACGGTCAACGTCGGCCTTGCGGGACAGAAACGGATCTGTTCAAGGCATCGTGTGCATGGTGCAAGATATCGCCTGCCGCAAGCCAATGGAACTTGCGCTGAAGGAAGTGGCGCTTCTCGCGCACGAGAATGCGATAATGGCAAACCTTGGCAGGATCATCGGGTCGTCGCTCAATATCGACGACGTCTATGAGCGCTTCGCTGAGGAGGCGCGCAAGCTCATCCCCTTTGACCGGATTGCGCTCAGTATCATTAATGCCGATAACCGCACTCACTATAACGCCTATGTATCGGGAACCGACGTTGCGGAACGCCGTCTGGGAGAGGTCTATCCATTGGCCGGCACCGCCACCGAATTGCTGCTGCGAGGCATATCGGGCCTGATCATTCAGACGAACACTGCACAGGACGTGGCCGCCCGGTATCCCGGTTACATAAATATTCCCCGGTCCGGACTGCAATCGAAGCTGTCCGTCTCGCTGCTTTCCAAAGACCGGGCGATCGGCGCGCTCCACTTCCGATCCCAACAGCCTAATGTCTATACGGATCGGGACATGAAGGTTGCCGAGCGCATTGCCGCGCATATCGCGGGCGCTGTCGCCAACGCACAGATCTTTCTCGATCGCAAACGGACGGAAGAGGTGCTCCAACAGAGCGAGGACTCGGCAAAGCGGCTTGCTCGGGAAAATGAGCTGGTGGCGGAGATTGGCCGCATCATCAGCTCAACGCTGAATATCGAAGAGATCTACGAACGGTTCGCCGAGAAGATGCGGGAGGTTCTTCCCTTTGATCGAATTTCCATCAATATTGCCGACCTTGCGAAAAATACCAACACAATCCGGTACGCCTCAGGACATGAAGCCTCCTCCCGCCGGACGGGAGAAATCATCCCTCTCGCCGGGACGATGACGGAAGAAGTCATCCGCACACGATCAAGTCTGCTCATTCATGTGGATGATGGAGAAAAGCTGCTCCTGCGTTTTCCCGTTCTGCGGCAGACGATTCAATCGGGCATTCGATCGATACTGGTTGTCCCTTTGTTCTCGAGAGGCGAGACGATCGGGGCGCTGTACTTCCGATCAAGAATGCCGCATGCGTACGGAAAAGATGAATCGCGGCTTGCTGAAAAGATCGCTAACCAGATCGCCGGCGCCATCGCCACGGCACAGCTTTATCTCGATCGCCTGCGGGCCGAAGAGGTGCTGCGCGAGAGCGAGGCCCGCTTCCGCAGCCTGACCGAGCTTTCGTCCGACGGATACTGGGAGCAGGATGAGCATCAGTGCTTCACCCGGGTTTCCGGGAAGTGTTTCGGCGAAATCCGCGATACTGCCACACTGATCGGCAAAACCTTTTGGGAAACACCGGGCCTGTTTGCCGATCCGACAGTGCGGGCCGCCGTGCGGAACACGATGGACGCGCAAGAACCGTTCTATGATTTCGAATACCGGTACAAGGAATTGGATGGAAGGTTACGGTACATCACGACCAGCGGGACGCCTATTTATAGCGTCTCCGGCCGCTTCATCGGCTACCGCGGTATCGCGAAGGACATTACGGAGCGCAGGCGAGACGAACAGTTGCTTGCGTTGGAGCACAGGGTGTATCACTGTCTTGCCGATGCGGACGATGCCTCGACGGCGCTGAAGACGGTGATTCGCGCTATCTGCGAGACGCAAAGTTGGGAATGCGGCCGCTATTTTCGCGTGGACGCGAGCGCCGATGTGCTGCGCTACGATGAATTCTGGTGCATGCCCGGGATGAACCTCGATGAGTTTATCGCACGCTCGGTGGGAATAACGTATGCCCGGGGCGTCGGGTTGGCCGGCACGGTGTGGGAGTCTGGTCAACCGTTGTGGGTGGAAGATATTACCGCGGGCGCCTGTACAACACCGCATCGGATTTCACAGGATACCGGACTGCACGGCACGTTTCTGTTTCCGGTTACGGCGGAAGGGCACACCCTCGGCGTGTTCACGTTTCTCTGCCAAGCCGTGCGCGAAACAGACGGGCGCTTGATGGCAGCGGTGCGCGCAATCGGCAGCGAGATCGGTCAGTTTCTGCAGCGCAAAGAGGCGGAAAAGGCGCTGTGGGAAAGCCGCCAGGAGCTCCGCGACGCATACGAAGAACTCAAGATAACCCAGTCCAACCTTCTCCAACGGGAAAAAATGGCATCCGTAGGGCAGCTTGCGGCGGGAGTGGCCCACGAGATAAACAATCCCGTGGGTTTTATCAGAAGCAACCTCGGGTCCATGCAGAAATATGTGAAAAAACTCAAGGAATTTATCCAGGTGCAGTCGGAGGCCCTGGAGGGTCTCCCTTCCGACAGGCATGCCGCGGTGAAGGATTGTGCAAAGGCATTGAAGCTCGACTATGTGTATCAGGATATCGACAGTCTGCTTTCGGAATCCCTGGAAGGCACGGACAGAATCAAGAATATCGTGAGTGATCTGAAGAACTTTTCCCGAGTCGATACGGCCGAAAGCGGGATGGCGGATATCCATGCGGGAATCGAGAGCACGCTTACTATCGTCTGGAATGAACTGAAGTACAAGGCAACGGTAACAAAAGAATACGGGGATATCCCCCCGACCACCTGCAATATCGGGAAGCTGAACCAGGTCTTCATGAGCCTGTTGATCAACGCGGCGCAGGCAATCGACGAAAAGGGCGTGATAGGAATCAGAACGTGGCAGGAAAACGGATCCATTTATGTCACAATATCGGACACGGGATGCGGAATTCCGGCTGAAAAAATAAGCCGCATCTTCGATCCCTTCTTTACCACCAAGGAGGTGGGACAAGGCACCGGGCTTGGACTGAGCATCGCCTATGATATCGTGAAGAAAAGTGGCGGCGATATCCGTGTCGAGAGCGAACCGGGAAAAGGCTCGGCGTTTACGATCAGCATCCCCATTAAACAATAAAAGGAGCTCTTGCAATGAGTCCGCCAATACGGAGCGTCCTGTTCGTGGACGATGAAAAGGACATCCTCTCTTCCCTGCGTCGTCTTTTCATCGATGAAGAGTGGGAATGCTTCTTTGCGCAAAACGGCCGTGACGGTCTGGATGTCCTGAACAATAACCGCATTGATCTTGTCGTTTCCGACGTCCGCATGCCCATTATGGATGGGATAGCTTTTTTACAAGAGGTCAAGCGACTCCATCCCACGGTCGTCCGGATCCTGCTCAGCGGCTATGCCGACGGCCGCGCGGTAACCATGGCGCTTACCGAAGGCTGCGCACAGCAGATGGTTTCCAAGCCCTGGGATGACAAACTGCTCTCGGATGCCATTCATCGCGCCTTTGATCTGGCGGAAAAGCAGCAACAGAAACACCGAGGTCTCCAAAAAATCATCAATTCCCTGTCATCGCTGCCCTCTCTGCCGGGCACGTACCTGAGAGTAAAAGAGATGCTCGCCGACCGGCAGACTCACTCTCTGAATGCAATCGCGGCAGTCATCGAACAGGACTTGGCGCTTCCCGCCGAGCTGATCCGGTGGGCCAACTCGGCTGCCTTTGGGCAGATGCAGCAGGTGGACACCATAAAACGGGATCTGGCTGTTCTGGGCACCGAAATTGTCCAGGGGGTTATTCTTTCGAGATCGGCCTTTCGTTTTCTGTCTGCAAAACGAGAGGCTTGGCGAGGTTTCAATCGCCAGGAATTCCGCAACCATTCTCTGGGCGCCGCGATTATCGCCAACCGGCTGATCAAAAAAAGTTTCCCTGCCGAGCCAACGCTGGCTGACCAGGCATTCACCGCCGGACTCCTTCATGACATCGGCAAGCTGGTCGAGGAGTCATTTCTTCCCGAACAGTTCGAACGGATACTGGATCTGGCATGCTCGAATAAAACCGTCATGTCCCGGGCCGAGTTGGAAATACTGGGAACAACCCATGAAGAGATCGGCGGCCACCTGGCCCAGTGGTGGAATATGCCGTCATTCCTGGTGAGTGCGATCCGGTGGCACCACAATCCGACTCCCCATGCCAGAGACTCGGATATTATCGCTTCCGTCCATGTCGCCGACATGCTGGCGCATCAGTTTGCAATAGGCTCAAGCGGCAACTGCCATCCGGTAACCGTTGAAACTGCCGCTTTGGCTCGCTTCGATCTGTCTGATTCGCAGATGGAAGTATTGAAAAAAGAGGCAATCGAGGCGATCAGATGAGAATCTGCCGCGCCGTTCATCATATCACCGGCATGGAGCAATATCGTTTCGCGGTGTTGCCGCGCGGGCGCGACAATCGTCGATGACTTCCCGGGGAACCATTTTCAGGGCAATGATGACGAGCACCGGCAGGATGAGGGCATCGTCAAGATGCCCGATGACGGGGATAAAGTCGGGAATGATGTCGAAGGGAAGCAGGGCATAACCCACGGCCGTCCCCAGAAGAATTTTTGCCGCTCGCGGCGTACGGCGGTCTTTCATCACCAGCCGATATGCCTTCAACTCCTGTTTCAAGCTCCCGGCTACAGACTTCAATTTTTCAAACATTGCAGGCAGTTTCTCCCCCCTTGATGATGCCGCGCACGCGCTCCAGTTCCTCCGGCGTGTCCACCTCCACCGAGTCATGGGGGGTCTCTACGACCTTGATCCGGTATCCGTATTCAATCGCCCTCAGTTGTTCCAGCGCCTCCAGCCGTTCCAGCGCCCCCTCGGACAGACCGGTAAAGACGGTCAGAAAAGACCTCCGGTAGGCGTATATCCCGTGGTGTTTGTAGTAGGAAACAGCTTGTCTGCCGCCCCGCACGTAGGGAATGGTGGACCGGGAAAAATAGAGGGCAAAATGCTCATGGTCGAAGACCACTTTGACTGCGTTGGGATGGGTGATTTCCTCTCTGCGCACGATTTTGTAGATAAGCGTCGCCATGGGAAGGGTGGGATCGGCAAGGAGCGGCCCCGCCACTTCGTCTATCTGCGATGGTTCAAACAGGGGCTGGTCTCCCTGGATATTCACCACGATATCGTCATCATTCACGCCCAGGATGGCAACAGCCTCGGCAATCCGGTCGGTGCCCGACCGGTGCGCGGACGATGTCATGACTGCCTGGCCGCCAAATTTTCGCACGGCGGCGGCAATCCGCTCGTCATCCGTCGCCACGGCGGCGCGCGATACGGCCTTGGCCCGCAGCACCCGCTCATATACGTGCTGGATCATGGGTCTGCCGCACAGATCCGCCAGGGGCTTTCCGGCAAAGCGAGTGGATTCATAACGCGAGGGTATGATACAGATGACGTTCATGCTTTATCGTCTGAAGTCGTCACAAGTAGGGATTGGATTGTTGGAGATACCGCGTCACATAATCACGGACCGCATCTTCCAGGCTGCAAAACGTTACCGGGCAGCCGGCATGCCCGATCTTTTCCATCTTCGCCTCCGTGAAGTACTGGTACTGGCTGCGGATAGAGGGCGGCATATCGATGTATTCAATATTGGGCTCGGACCCCATGGCGGAAAAGACGGCCTGAACAAGGTCGTTCCACGTCCGTGCGCGACCGGTTCCCAGATTGAAAATCCCGTTGACCCGGCGATGCTTCATGAGCCACCACAGCACGTCCATGCAGTCCTTCACGTAAACAAAATCGCGCATCTGCCCGCCGTCGCTAAATTCCGGCTTATAGGACTTAAAAAGTCGTACGCCGCCCCGTTCCCGAATCTGGTGAAAGGCCTTGTAAACGACGCTCGTCATGTCGCCCTTGTGGTACTCATGGGGGCCGAAGACGTTGAAAAATTTGATTCCCGTTATTTTCCGTTCCGCCTTGTGCCGTAACACCCACAGATCGAAGAGCTGTTTCGAGTAGCCGTATTTATTGATGGGCTGCAAGCCCTGGGTCGCCGTGTCATCGTCGGAAAAACCTGCCGTGCCGTCTCCGTACGTGGCTGCCGAATTGGCATAGATGAAACGCACCTTGTGATTCATGGCCCACTCGGCCAGCCGGCGGGTATACCGATAGTTGTTCTCCATCAGGTACCCGGCATCCTGTTCGGTTGTGGAAGAGCAGGCCCCCATATGGATCAGCGCCCGGACGTTGAAGGGCAGCTTTTCCGCCAGAACCATCTTCAGGAAATCGTCCTTGTGGAGATAATCGGCATATCGCCTCTTTACGAGGTTCTTCCACTTGTCCGACGTGTTCAGCTCATCGACAACGATAATATCGTCGATTCCTTCGCTGTTCAATTTCCAGATAAAGGCGCTGCCGATAAAGCCTGCGCCGCCGGTGACTACGATCATAAAATCCCCTACAGTTTTTGTGCCGCCTGCTCAATACCTTTCTTCATGCCCGCAATCTTTTCTTCGGACATCTTTACCGCGATCCCCATGACGAGTGTCCGCCCCAGGATATCCTCCGCCTGGGGGATGTTCTCCCTCCGGTACTCGACAGACCCTGTATAACCGGGATCGTTGAAGGGATATTTTTTCGAGCCCGCCGTGGAACGCGCCAGGAAATGCTCCCAATTGGGAACATAATGCCACAGATTATCCTTGTAACGAACCGTGTCTATCCCCTGCGCAGCGAGGGCCTGCTGAAATTTCTTTGCCTGGTCTTCCGACGGCAGGTTGAAGGCGAGAAAGGTGGCGCTATCGCCGTCGGGATCGGGAATCTCGCGGAATTTTACGCCCTTGACGACCTGCAGGGCTTCCCTGATGCTCGCCTTGTTTTTTCTCTGCGCGGCGATGATGCCGTCGAGCTTGCGTAACTGTGCCAGGCCCAGGGCGCCCTGTATCTCGTTCATCCTATAGTTGAAGCCGAGAATTGTTCTCCCGTCCATGGCCCGGCCCGCCGCCCGGTGATCATGCCCGTGGTCATGATACCACTCGGCGCGGTCGGCCAGGTTCTTGTTATCCGTCAGCACCATCCCCCCCTCGCCCGTGGTGACGGTCTTCACGTAATCAAAGCTGAAGATGCCCATATCGCCAAAGGTGCCGAGCTTTTTTCCCTTGAAGCCGGCGCCGCAGCCCTGGGCGTTGTCCTCCAGGACGAGAAGGTTGTGCTTCCGGGCAACGTCCATAATCCGGTCGATCCGCGCCGGCGCCCCGCACATATGGACCGGGATGACCGCCTTTGTGCAGGGGGTGAGTTTTCTCGGTATGTCATCGGGGTCCAGGCAGAGAGAGGCATCAATGTCCGCCATGACGGGGATTGCCCCCACTTCCAGCACCGCCTCATACGTAGCCAGAAACGTAAAGGCGGGGACGATTACCTCGTCGCCCGGACCGACATCCATGGCCGTAAGCGCCACCTTGAGCGCGGCGGACCCGGATGTTACGCCCAGGGCGTGCTTTGCCCCGCAGTATTTCGCAAACGCCTCCTCGAATTCCCTACACTTGAAAACACCCTTGCGTTCCACGTCGAAATTATATCGGATGAGGATACCCGTCTCCAGGACATCCATTACCTCTTTGATCTCTTCCTTGCCAATTACCTCTGCACCGGCCATTCCTGTCCTCCCTGCCTCTAATGTTAAGCCTGCTCGTATATATCTATCGCATCGTTCAACGTCATTTTCCGGGGATTATTCTCCAGCGGTCTCGCCACGGTCATGGCAACCTTTGCCAGTTCGGGAAAATCTTTCTCGGAAATGTCAAAATCGCTCAGGCTGGAATCAATGCCGCAATCTTCGATCAGGGCCTCCACCGCTTCCAATGCCAGAAAAGCCGCTTCCCGGAGCGGCAGACCCTCCGTCTCTTCTCCCATTACCTCGGCAATCACGGTAAATTTCTCCAGCGTCCCCGGCAGATTGAACGCCATGACGGGAGGCAGCATGATCGTGTTGGCCAGCCCATGGGGGATGCCGTATTTACCGCCCAGGGGATAGGAAAGGGAATGGACTGCCGTGACGCCGGCATTTGCGAGACCCAGCCCGGCATACAGGCTTCCCAGGAGCATCTGCTCCCGCGCCTCCCGATTGCTGCCGTCGTGCACACAGGTCCGAAGGTTTTCCGAAATCAACCCGATCGCTTCCAGGGAAATCAATTCGCTTAAGGGAGAGGCGTTGATCGAGGTATAGGATTCGATGGCGTGGCAGAGGGCGTCTATGCCCGTGGTGGCGGTGGGGCCGGCGGGAAGGCTTAAGGTAAGCTGCGGGTCAAGAAGGGCCACGTGCGGATAGAGATAGGGGCTGTTCATGCCCTCCTTTTTTTGCAGGTTTTTTCTGACGAAGACGGCGGTAAAGGTCACCTCGCTCCCCGTGCCGGCGGTGGTGGGAACCATGATTGTAGGCAACCCCGGTCCGGGAACCTTATTCAGACCAAGATAGGCCTCGGCCTTGCCCTTGTGCGTCACCAGTACGGAAACGGCTTTGGCCACGTCCATGGCGCTGCCGCCGCCGATGCCGATGACCGCATCGCATTTTCCTTTCAGTGCTGCTTTGGCGCCTTCGTCGGCCAGCTCCAGCTTCGGCTCCGCCTCCACTCGATCAAAAAGCGTGTAATCGATCCCCGTTCCTTTCAAAACACGGGCAACCTGCTTCCCGAAACCGGAAGCCGCCAGATTCTTATCCAGCACAACGAGGGGCCGGGTGGCCTTTAGTGCGCGCATATGTTCGTCCAGGGCGTCAAAGGACCCGCTGCCGAAAACCACTTTTCTTGCCCCGGTAAAGGTAAAAAGCTTTGTCATGGTATATCCCTTCTGTTAATCCCTCGTCGGGGTTATTGGCGTTCCGCTGCATGTCTGCACGTCAGAGGGACGCTCCATCTGCCGTGTAATAAGTGTCTGCCCGTGGAAAGTCAAGTTTTTTTGCGCTTGCCCTGTTCCCCGTACCAGTCCAGTTGCCGGCATATGCCGCGGATGATCTTTACTTCTCTGGCCAGGAGCGTCGTCCGGGAAAGGAATCGGCGGATGTGCAGCATCCAGTACTCGGGATTCTGCGGGTTCAAAAATCCGATTTTGGCAAGGAGACGCTTCATCTGATCGTACATCGCCTCCGTCTCCTTCACGGTGGCCAGCTTAGGCGCGTGCGACCTATCGGATGGTTCCGTCCGCGCCACGAAAATTTCATAACAGATGATCATAATGGCATGAGAAAGGTTGAGGGATTTGAATTCGGACGTGGGAATCGTTACCAGCATATGACAGAGGCGCAGGGCATCGTTCGAAAGGCCCGTATCCTCGGGTCCGAACAGGAGCGCTATCTCGTTTTCTTGCGACAGCTCCACGAGATGCGCTGCCATTTCCCGCGGCGAAACAACAGGGCCGCGTGCCGATCCCAACCGCGAGGTCGTTCCTACGACGTAGGTGAATCCGGCCACCGCTTCCTCCAAGGTGTTACAATATCGGATACCATCAATGATCCCGGCCGCAACATGAGTAGATACCTGCTTCATCTCCTCCACGTCCAGTTCCCTGCCGCCCACGACAAAGATCTTGTCTATACCCATATTTCTGGCCGAGCGCGCCGCAAACCCCACGTTGCCTGCATATTTCGGCCGATTGAGGACGATGGTGACGTTTTCTGTTTTCGCTTTCGTCTGCATCCGTCGCTTCTTCCCTTGTTTATCGTACGAACGGTATCACGAAAACCGGTGAATCTCCCGAAGTATTCATTGCCGGCTGTGGCTTCTTTCTGCTATCTTCCCTTCATGGAAAAAGATCTCTATCGCCTGATCCGGGAGGCAGCTCTCGAATTGGGTATCAGCCTTGATGACCGGCAGGCATCCCAGTTTGCAAAATATCACAAGGAACTGCTCCTGTGGAACAAAAAAATCAATCTCGTGTCGGAACTCTCTTCCCACGACATACCGATAAAACATTTCATTGATTCCCTGACGGTTCTGCCTTTCCTTGATGCCAGAGACGGCAACATGCTCGACATCGGCAGTGGGGGCGGATTCCCCGCCCTTCCCCTGAAAATTGCCGCGCCCGGACTGGACATACACCTCATCGACTCTTCGCGCAAAAAAGTGTCTTTCCTTAAGCATTGCGTCCGTTCTCTCGGACTCGGCACCATAACCGTCACCGCTGCACGAGCCGAAGAACTCGCGAGATCGGGGAAATATGCAAACGGCTTCGACACGCTCATTTCCCGGGCAACCTTCAAGCTGCCCGATCTCGTCCGTACCGGCGTTTCGTTTCTCCGCATCGGGGGAACCCTGATTGCCATGAAGGGCGCTAATGTTTCCGATGAGTTGAAGGCGGCCGCGGAAATAGTGCACCCCCTCGGATTCCTGTTTATTGCCTGTCATGCTATCAGGTTGCCGGTAACCGGCGATAAGCGAAATATTGTGTTGTATAAAAAGGTTTTCTGAACAGGTTTCGCAGGTAAAATATCCCTTCTCAAAGGGAGCATTCTGTGCTAACAAGCACCTACGTTCTATAACAATTAACATATCGGATTTATTCTATTAAATAATGAATAAAGTCATATGCATAGCGAATCAAAAAGGCGGGGTGGGAAAAACGACAACCGCAATAAATCTGGCCGCTTCGCTGGCAACGGCGGAGAAAAAAACGCTCTTGATCGACTGCGATTCCCAGGGCAACGCCAGCAGCGGCGTCGGCATCGACAAGGATTCGGTACGCACGAAAAATCTTTATCACAGCCTGATAGGAAAAGTCCCCCTCAAAGAGGTAATCGTGGGCACGCAGATTCCCTATCTGGACGTGGCGCCGACCGATCAGAATCTTATCGGGATAGAGGTTGAATTCGTCAATCTTGAGGAGCGGGAAAAAAAACTCCGGAACCTGCTGAAGAACCTTGACATTCCGTATGACTTTATTATTATCGATTGTCCGCCTTCGCTGGGATTTTTAACCCTGAACGCCCTTGTCGCCGCAGATGTTGTCATCGTGCCTCTGCAGTGCGAATACTTTGCCATGGAAGGTCTGGGCCATCTGCTCAACACGTTAAAGCTGGTCAAGGCGAGGCTCAATCCCGCCCTGATCATGGGAGGAATACTGCTTACCATGTTCGATGTACGAAACCTGCTTTCGCATAGAGTCAGCGAAGACGTGCGGAAACACTTCGGCGCCAGGGTCTTCAATACCGTTATTCCTCGGAACGTCAGGCTTTCGGAAAGCCCGAGTCACGGGCTTCCCATTATTACGTATGATATTAAATCCAGGGGAGCCCTGGCCTACATGGAACTCGCGCGGGAGATCCTCACGGACGGGAGAATGTAAATGCCGCCTAAGAACTCGCTCGGCAAAGGGCTGGGGGCCATGTTTCCCGATCTCCTCGGCGATATCGCCGACAAAGGGTCCCTGCTTTTCTGCGGTATAGAGGAATTGTATCCCAACAAGTTCCAGCCTCGGAAAGATTTCGACGAACGGGCGCAGAAGCGCCTGGTGGCATCCATCAAGAAAAGCGGCATTCTTCAGCCAATCATTGTAAGGACGGCCGGCTCCGGGTACGAAATCATCGCCGGTGAACGCCGCTGGCGGGCGGCCCAGGAAGCCGGGCTCAAGGACGTCCCCGTGATCGTGAGAACCGCGGAAGACGTGGAGGTTGCCGAACTATCGCTCATAGAAAATATCCAGCGGGAGGCACTTAATCCCATTGAGGAGGCAGAAGCATACCAGACGCTCAACGGCAGGTTCGGCCTTTCCCAAGACGATATTTCGGTACGGGTGGGGAAGGACCGATCTACCATTGCCAATACGATCCGGCTGTTGAAGCTCCCCGGTGAAGCCAGGACGGCAATCGTACAAAAAGCCATCACTCCCGGTCATGCAAGGGCATTGCTGACCCTCCCCTCGGGTCCTGAACAGCTCAAGGTCCTCAACCTTATCATCAGGAAGAACCTGAGTGTGCGGGAAGCGGAAACGCTGGTTCACCGGCTTCATACAATATCACGGGAAAAGCCCGTTTCGAAGAAAGATCACACTCTGCGCGACCTCGAGGAAACCCTGTCAAAAAGATTCCGCACCCGGGTGCGCATAAAACAGGGAAGGAGCGGAGGCTCCATAGAACTCCGTTTCACCACGACGGAAGAACTGAGCAGTATAATAGACGTTCTTTTGGAAGAAAAAACGTAGTAGCGATATATCATCCCCGCTGTATAAGTTGTCAACATCTGTTGATAAAACTGTTTATAAGGTGTCGCAATAGTGAATACCCTTTGGGAAAAAAGCGTTAAAATCATTAAGCAAAACATCAGCAAGCAAAACTTTGAAACCTGGATCAGGCCGATTAATATTATCGCCCGGGAAGATAACCGCGTTCAATTATCCGTGCCCAATAAATTCTTCAGGGATTGGATTATGGACAACTACCGTGGTGTAATCGGGGATGCCATTTCATCGGTAGCAGGAACGGAAATCGTGTTTGATCTTGCCATCAATAACAACGGTTCGAAATCAATGACGCCCGCGGTGATGGATGGTCAAGAAGCAACGCGGAAGTCGGAAAGATCAGCAAAAAAAAAGGTCCATCCTTCCCTGAATCCCCACTACACCTTCGAACGGTTTGTCGTGGGATCGTGCAACCAGTTTGCCCACGCGGCTTCTGTGGCCGTTGCCGAAAAACCGGCAAAAAATTACAACCCGCTCTTTATATACGGCGGGGTCGGTCTCGGGAAAACACACCTGCTCAACGCCATCGGCTTCAGGACGCTTGCCCTCTATCCCGATATCACTGTTCTCTACGTGTCGGCTGAAGAATTCATGAATGAACTGATAAACTCCATACGATACGACAAAATGCAGAAATTCAGGGAAAAATTCAGGAACATCGATTGCCTGCTTATTGACGACATCCAGTTCATCGCGGGTAAGGAAAGGACGCAGGAAGAATTTTTTCATACATTCAACACCTTGCATGATTCGAGCAAGCAGATTGTCGTCACCAGCGATAAATTTCCCAAGGATATTCCAAATTTAGAGGGAAGATTGCGGTCGAGATTTGAATGGGGGCTTATTGCCGACATCCAGCCTCCGGAAACCGAGACAAAAATGGCCATCGTTGAAAAAAAGGCCCAGGAGAACGGCATCAATATTCCGAATAACGCTGCATACTATATTTGTTCCCACGCGGAATCAAACATTCGAGAATTAGAGGGACTCCTTATCAGGATCGGAGCATATTCTTCCCTGACGGGAAGAGAAATTGACATGGACCTGGTCAAGGAGGTCCTGAAAAAACTTCTCAAGCACCGAGAAAAAAAAGAAGTAACGGTGGATGAAGTAATAAAAGCGGTTGCAAGCAAGTTGAACGTAAAAATAGCGGATATTAAATCGCAGAACAAGACAAAAAACTTCGTTTTCTCAAGACAAATCGCAATGTACCTGTCGAGAACAATGACCAACTCTTCTTATCCGGACATTGGGGAAAAGATAGGCGGCCGCGATCATTCAACGGTTATTTATGCATTTAACAAGATGAAGAAAATATTGGAAACGGATACCAAGGTGAATCGTATCGTTCAGGAAATAGAGGAAACAATGAATAAAGGTTGAAGATATTTTTACTCAACCGTTCGCTCCCGGGTTATGCACCGGCCATACACAGGGATAATTACTTTTATTATAGAGAATTATTATAAAAATTAATGATGTCCACAAATTCAACAGCTCCTATTATTACTATTACTTTTATTAAATACAAAATAAAAGAGAGTTAATAAAGAAAGGGTGGATATGGTAATGGAATTTAATATCCAGCGAAATGTCTTCTTAAGTGGTATTCAAAAAACACTGGGCATTGTCGAGAAAAAAACAACCATGCCGATTCTCAACAATATTCTCATCAGGACGGACAAGGGTAAGATTAAAATCGTGGCCACGGACCGGGAAATTTCGCTGCTGGCGCGCTACGATGCCCAGGTGATCCAGGAAGGTGATATCACCCTTTCGGCACGGAAGCTCTATGAAATGGTTCGTGAAATGGAGGGGGATACGGTTCATTTTCTCAAAAACGAGAACAATATGGTCACCATGACCTGTCAGAAGGTTTTATACAAGATTCCCGGTGTGCCAACGGATGATTATCCCCGTGTTGTTGATGATGAAGAGGCGAAAGTTTTTGTTATCAAGGCGGCAATACTGAGGGAGTTGATTCACAAAACATCTTTTGCCGTTTCTGCGGATGAAACGCGGAGAAATCTGACCGGTGTGTTTTTTGAAACGCCACGGGACGGAGATACCTGCCTGATGCAAATGGTAGCAACGGACGGACATCGCCTGGCCATAGCCCGTACCGCGGCCGGTGAAAAGGAATGTCTGGAACTTGATAAGGGGGTTATCATACCGCGGAAAGGTCTGGGAGAAATAAGAAAGATCGTCGATGACGAGACCGGCAGCATCGCTATGGGGGTGCACAAGGGAGCCTGTATCGTCAGGGCCGGAAATGTAACATTGAAGGTAAGCCTGATCGATGCCGAGTTTCCCGATTTCCGCAAAATTATTCCGGCTGAACGAGACGTCTTTGCCGTGCTCGACAAAAATGCCATATTGCATTCCCTGCGGAGAATGAATGTCGTTGCCAGTGAGGGATATAGCGGCGTCATTATTACCCTTGCCGAGGGGAAAATGGTACTCAGTTCTACCAACCCCGATGTGGGCGAGGCAAATGAGGAAATCGATGTTTCCTACACGGATCGGGAGATCAATATGGGCTATAATGTTCACTATCTCATCAATGCCATCGAGGTCATTGATGAAGAGAAGGTTGTTTTTGAAGTAAGCGGCGGCATGAAGCCGGGTGTGATAAAGCCGGCGAATAATGACGGCTATATGTGCATCATTATGCCCTTAAAAATATAATTTCTTGAGAGAGAGGATGAAAAGAGGGGTATGACGGAAAGTTATGGTGCGGACAGCATCAAGGTTTTAGAAGGTCTGGAGGCGGTGCAGAAGAGACCTGCCATGTACATCGGCAGCACCGGCAAAGACGGTTTACACCATCTGGTTTATGAAGTTGTTGATAACAGTATCGATGAGGCAGCCGCGGGTTTCTGCAACAAAATCGATGTTACGATCCGGGTTGATAACAGCGTGATCGTGGAAGACAATGGACGCGGCATACCGGTGGACATCCATAAAACGGAGGGGATATCGGCAGCCGAGGTGGTGCTCACTAAATTGCATGCGGGAGGCAAGTTTTCCAACGAAAGTTATAAGATTTCCGGTGGGCTGCACGGTGTGGGCGTCTCTGTGGTAAATGCCCTGTCCAGTTATCTCGAACTGGAGGTAAAGCGTGACGGGGGGGTGTATACCCAGTCCTACCAACGCGGGGCGCCTCTGGCTCCCCTGGAGAAGATAGGGCCGGCAAAGGGAAGAGGAACAAAGATCGCCTTCAAGCCCGATGAAGCGATTTTTGAGGAAACGGAATTCAGCTTCGACATCCTTTCCAACCGGTTGCGGGAACTGGCTTTTCTGAACCCGGGCGTGCGCATCAGCATCATGGACGAGCGTACGGACAAGAAAAGCGAGTTTTACTATGAGGGGGGCATCGTTTCCTTCGTGGAGTACCTAAACCGCAACAAGAAGATATTACACAAAAATCCCATCTATGTAAGCGGATCAAAGGATGACTGTTTTGTGGAGGTTGCGCTGCAATATAACGACACGTACGCGGAAAACGTATTTTCCTTTGCCAACAGCATCAACACCACGGAGGGGGGCACCCATCTGATCGGTTTCCGGTCCGCCCTGACAAGGGTCTTCAACAACTATGCCGTCGGCAACAAGTTCCTGAAAGACGGGAAGGAGTCCCTGAAGGGCGAAGATCTGCGGGAGGGTCTTACCTGTGTCATCAGCGTGAAAATCAAGAACCCCCAGTTTGAAGGCCAGACCAAGACGAAGCTGGGAAACAGCGAGGTCAAGGGTCTTGTGGAAGGGGTCGTATACGATAAGATCGGCAGCTACCTGGAGGAGAATCCTTCCATCTCCAAGCAGTTGTTGAACAAGTGTCTCGAAGCGGCGCGGGCACGAGAGGCGGCGCGCAAGGCGCGGGAGCTCACCCGGAGGAAAAGCGCCCTGGAAGTCAGCGCTCTGCCGGGAAAGCTGGCCGACTGCCAGGAAAAGGATCCGGCGCGGAGCGAGATTTATCTTGTGGAGGGCGATTCGGCAGGCGGATCCGCCAAGCAGGGAAGGGACCGGAAGAACCAGGCAATTCTGCCGCTCCGGGGCAAGGTGCTGAACGTGGAAAAGGCGCGGTTCGACAAGATGCTGGAAAACGAGGAGATCAAGGTTATCGTTACCGCCCTGGGAGCCGGGATCGGCAAGATGGATTACGATGTGAGCAAAATCCGGTACCACAAGGTCATCATCATGACCGATGCCGACGTGGACGGCTCTCACATCAGGACGCTCTTGTTGACCTTTTTCTTCCGGCAAATGCGGGAGATGATAGAACGGGGATACCTCTACATTGCCCAGCCGCCGCTCTTCAAGATAGGCAGCCGAAAAAGCGAGATCTATATCCACAACGAAGAGGAGATGAAAGATTATGTCCTGGAAAACGGTGTGAACCGGATCCGTTTACAGGCAGGGAACGGCGGCTCTTCTCCCATGACGGGCAAGCGCTTGAAAGACCTGCTGAAAAAAGCCATGAAGATCGAGACCATCCTGGAGAAATTCGAGAGGGAAGGGAAAAATCGGGAAGTTATCATGGTTCTGGCACGAGACAAGGCGCTGAAAGACGAGCACTTCAAGGACAAACAAACGCTGGTTCTGGTTGCCGAAAGAACGGCGCAAACGCTGGGAGAAAGACTGTCCGAATTTGCGATAGAGGAAAACCAGGAACACGGCGGGTTCAAGATGGTCTTCCACATGAAGAAAAACGGGCATGTGGTTGCCACCTGCATAGACCGGGATACCTTCAAGGGGCCGAAGTTTTCGGACATCAAGATATTGCTGGATCAGATCACCGTTTTTGGCGAGCCCCCGTACCGTGTTACCGCTTCCGATGGCGAGGATGCAGACGATTCTTCCGCGCCTGCCGCAAAACCGGGCGGCAAGGTGGAGCTCGGCAGCATGACGGCTCTGGTGGAATATGTTACCAACGCAGGGAAGAAGGGACTCACGGTGCAGCGATATAAAGGTCTGGGAGAAATGAATCCGGAACAATTGTGGGAAACCACCATGAACCCGGAGAAAAGGACGCTTCTCCAGGTCAGGGTTGAAGACGCAGTGGAGGCCGATGAAATTTTCACGACTCTGATGGGAGACCAGGTTGAACCCCGCCGGGACTTCATCTACAAAAACGCCCTTTACGTATCAAATCTCGATGTATAACCAAACAAGAACGATTCAGGAACGTGTTTTTTGAAGGCAATGCCGTATGAGCTGCCAAGGAACTTCCGGCAAAAGCGCCGGGTAACCCGTTAAGGAGAACGCAAGAGCGCATGGATCAACAGATTTTCCAGAAGAACATACCGGTCAACATCGAAAACGAGATGAAGAAATCCTACCTCGATTACGCCATGAGCGTAATCATCGGCCGGGCGATCCCCGATGTGCGCGACGGATTGAAGCCGGTGCACCGCCGTGTGCTGTTTGCCATGTACGAGATGGGGAACCGTTGGAACAAACCGTACAAGAAATCGGCTAGGATCGTGGGCGATATCATCGGTAAGTACCACCCCCACGGGGACGTGGCGGCCTATGACACCATTGTGCGAATGGCCCAGGATTTTTCCATGCGCTATCTCCTGATTGACGGACAGGGAAATTTCGGCTCCATCGACGGCGATCCCCCGGCGGCGATGCGGTATACGGAAGTGCGGATGGCCCGGATCGCCGAGGAGATGCTGGCCGATCTGGAAAAGGATACGGTGGATTTCGTGCCCAATTACGACGAATCCCTGCAGGAACCCACCGTCCTGGCCTCCCGCCTGCCTACGATCCTGTTGAACGGCAGTTCCGGCATTGCCGTAGGCATGGCAACCAACATCCCGCCCCACAACCTGCGCGAAGTGATATCGGGCACCGTCGCCCTGATCCGGAACCCGGACATTCCGGTGGAGGAACTGCTTCAGCACATCCACGGACCCGACTTTCCCACCGCCGGTTTCATCAACGGCCGGGAAGGCATCGTCTCCGCGTACAAAACGGGCCGGGGCATCATTCAGGTGCGGGCCCGTTCCCTGATCGAAAAAAATGCGCGAAACGAGAAGGAAAGCATCGTCATCACGGAGCTTCCCTACCAGGTGAACAAGGCCTCCCTTATCGAGAAGATATCCGAACTGGTGAAAGACAAGAAGATAAGCGGCATTTCCGACCTCAGGGACGAATCGGACCGGGAGGGGATACGCGTCGTCATCGATCTGAAACGGGACGAGCCCTCGGCGGTGATCTTAAACCAGCTCTACAAGCACACCCAGATGGAAGCCACCTTCGGGATCATCATGCTGGCGATCGACAACGGCCAGCCGCGGGTGTTCACGATCCGGGAAATCCTCCAGAGCTTTGTCGCATTCAGGAAGCAGGTGGTGGTCCGCAGGACGACCTTCGATCTGGCAAGGGCCAAGGAGAGGGCCCATATCCTGGAAGGGTTGATCGTGGCGATCAGCAATATTGATCGGATCGTTGCCATCATCAAGGGATCGAAAAATCCCCCGGCGGCGCTCGCGGCCCTCTGTGACAAATTTACCTTGAGCGAGATTCAGGCGAAGGCCATTCTCGACATGCGGCTGCAGCGTCTGACGGGCCTGGAGCGCGAGAAGATCGATGAAGAATATAAAGAGGTAACGGCGCTTATCGCCGAGCTCCAAGGCATCCTCGACGATCCCCGGAAGGTGCTGGAGGTGATCGTGGCGGAACTGGAGGAGATCAAGGAGAAGTACGGCGACGAACGGCGGACGGAGATCGTTGCCAGCTCCGAAGACATCAATATCGAAGACCTGATCGTGGAAGAAGACATGGTGGTCACCGTGTCCCACACGGGATACATCAAGAGGAATCCCGTGAGCCTTTACAAAAGCCAGCACCGCGGCGGTCGCGGCAAGGTCGCCATGGGCACGAAGGAAGAGGATTTCGTGGAGAAGATATTCATTGCCTCCACCCACGATTACATTCTCATCTTCACGAACAAAGGCAAGCTGTACTGGCTCAAGGTCTATCAGATCCCCCAGGCCGGGCGGATGGCCAAGGGCAAAGCCATCGTCAATCTCGTGAACCTGTCGCCCGGCGAGCGGGTGGCCGCGCTCCTTCCCGTCCGCGAATTTACCGAAGGAAAGTCGGTGGTCATGGCGACGAAGAAAGGGACGGTCAAGAAGACGGATCTCGCGGCTTATTCCAACCCCCGGTCAACGGGCATTATCGCGATCAGCATCGACGAGGGCGACGAACTTATCGACGTGCAGTTGAGCAGGGGAGTCCAGGACATCTTCCTGGGCACCAGAAAAGGGAAGGCCATCCGCTTCAAGGAGAGCGATATCCGGGAAATGGGCCGGGTGGCACGGGGGGTGCGGGGGATCATGATGGATAAGGACGATGCCGTGGTCGGCATGGACATCCCCCACGAAGGAACGTCCATGCTCACCGTTTCCGAACGAGGGTTCGGCAAACGGACAAGCATCGACGAATACCGCGTGCAGAGCCGGGGCGGAAAGGGAACCATCAACATTAAAACGACGCCCAAGGTGGGGGCCGTGGCCGGCATTCTTCAGGTCACCGGCGACGAGGACATTATCCTCATCAGCAACGCCGGGAAGATCATCCGGTTGAAAGGGGAAGAAATTCCCCTCATCCACCGCAGCACCCAGGGAGTAAGGCTCATCGAGCTGGATGCGGAGGAGAAGCTGGTGGGCCTGGCACGCACGGAACGGGAAAGCCCGGAACCGGCGGAATCGGAACAGGAAGAGGAAACAGAGGGAACCCTGCCGCTGGGATAATATTTCGACAACTATCGAGGAAGGGAGAGAACAATGGCCAGATTAATGCTTGCAGTCAATTTTTTCATGTTCATTTTTGCATTTACTGCGTTTGCCGAGAACAAAATGGAAACAGACGTACTGAAGACATCCGCCGGTGAACTCAAAATAACCTTTATCGGTCATGGTTCGCTGATGTTTACCTTCGGAGGGAAGGTCATTCAGGTGGACCCCGTGGGCCAGATGGGAGACTATACAAAATTGCCCAAGGCGGATATCATCCTTGTCACCCATGATCATCCCGATCACCTGGATTTGAAGACGATCGGCCTGGTGAGCAAGGATAAGACGGAACTCCTTGTTGCCGCCAATTGTGCCGGCAAGGTAACCGGGGGCGTCGTCATGAAAAACGGAGATGTGAAGACCGTGACGGGCGTGAAGATTGAGGCGGTGCCGGCGTACAACATTGTGCACATGTATGCACCCGGACAACCGTTCCACCCGAAGGGCGCCGGCAACGGCTACGTCCTCACCTTCGGCGATAAGCGGGTGTACGTGGCGGGAGACACGGAAAATATCCCGGAAATGAAGGCGCTCTCCGGCGTGGATTGCGCTTTTTTACCCATGAACCTGCCCTACACCATGACGCCGGAAATGGCGGCCGATGCAGCGCGGATGCTGCAGGCGAAGATACTGTATCCCTACCACTTCGGAGAAACGGACACGTCTAAGATCGTAGCCTTGCTCAAGGATACCCCCGGAATTGAAGTGCGTATTCGCCGCATGAAGTAAGCGGAGATCGGAACCATGCGATACCGTAATCTGTTTCTCCTTTCTGTAGCAGGTCTTTTGTTAACCATTGCCGGTTGTGTGCCCACTCCGCTTCCGCCCCAGTCCCCACCCCTGTCTCCGCCGAAACCGGCAAAGATCGCCGTGGTATTGGGAGCTGGGGCTGCGAGGGGATTCGCCCATATCGGCGTCCTGAAAGTCCTTGAAGCGCAAAAAATTCCCATCCACATGATCGTGGGGACGAGCGCCGGAAGCTTCGTAGGCAGTCTGTATGCCTATGGCTACGATGCCTATAGGCTGCAAACCCTTTCCTTCGGGATCGAAAAGGACGACGTAGTGGATCTGATGCTTCCCGACAATGGCTTCATCCGGGGCGAAAAGCTGGAAAACTACATCAACCGCCAACTGAAGGGCGCCGCCATCGAGAAACTTGCCATTCCCTTTTATGCCGTGGCCACGGACATTCAAAGCGGGCAGGAGATAGTCTTCGGAAGCGGCAACACGGGCAGGGCGGTCCGGGCGAGCTGTTCGGTCCCCGGTGTATTCAAACCGGTGAACATTTCCGGCAGGACGTACGTGGATGGGGGCGTTGTGAGCCCGCTGGCGGTTGACGTGGCAAGGAGGTACGGAGCGGACGTGGTTATCGCCGTCGATATCTCTTCGGCGATGGGAGGTGCGGCCCCGCAGGGCACCATTGACACAATATTGCAGTCCATCGGCATCATGTATGCCAAGATGTCGGCGATCCAGAGGCTAAAAGCGGACGTGGTGATCACGCCCAAGGTCGGCTATATCGGCTCCAGTGACTTTTCCAAAAGACATGAAGCGGTACTGGAAGGGGAAAAAGCCGCCCAGGATGCGCTGCCGGCGATCATGGAAATCATCAACAAACTGAAACAGGAAGGCCGGCTTTAAGGAGAAGGACGCACAGTTAAAGACATGAAGCGCTATATCATCTTCGATCATACGGCTGATGTGGGGATAGAGGTGTACGGGGCGGACATGAAGGGCCTGTTTGAAAATGCCGCCTTTGCCCTTTATGATATTATGACGGACCTGGATTCTGTGGGAACGACGGAGGCGGGAGAGATCATTGTCCAGGGAACGGACCCGGAAGACCTCCTGGTGAATTACCTGCGGGAATCGCTCCATGCGTTCAACGGCTAGGGACTGCTTCTCAAAGAACAGGTAATCACGGTCATGGATGAAAAACACTTGGTGGCGACCTTCCGCGGAGAATTCTTCGATCCTGACCGGCACCGGCTGGACAAGGAGATAAAGGCGGTTACCTATTACGGGGCTGAGGTGAAGGAAACGCCCCAGGGCTGGGTGGCGCGGCTGGTTATGGATGTCTGAAAAAAACGTTCGACTCCAGAAAATAGATGCATACCGCTGGCTGATCGAGCCTGTGGGAGGGATGCGGGTTCCGGGCATCATTTACGGTGACGAGAGCCTTATCAGCGCCCTCGGCGCCGACAAAAGCCCCCAGCAGGTAGCCAATGTAGCCCACCTTCCCGGCATCGTGAAATATTCTCTCGCCATGCCCGACATGCATTGGGGGTACGGGTTCCCCATCGGGGGGTGGCAGCCTTCACGGAGAGTGAAGGGATCGTTTCCCCCGGCGGCGTGGGCTACGACATCAACTGTGGCTGCCGCCTCATGACGACCCGTCTTTTCTTCGATGATATCCGGGACCGTGTTCATGACCTGGTCGTGGCGCTCTTTCAACATATTCCGTCCGGCGTTGGTTCAAGGGGTCAGGTGAAACTTTCTCCCCATGAGGGAAAGGCGGTGCTGACGGAGGGGTCAAAGTGGGCCGTCGAGCAGGGATACGGCGAAAAAAACGATCTGGAAACGACGGAGGACCGGGGAACCATGGCGGGCGCCGATCCCGATAAGGTGAGCGCACGGGCGCTCGAACGGGGCCGGGATCAGCTCGGCACCCTCGGTTCGGGGAACCACTTTCTGGAAATCGAGGTCGTGGAAGAGATCTATGACGAGGCTGCCGCCGCGGCATTCGGACTTGTAAAGAACCAGGTTGCCGTCCTTATTCACAGCGGTTCCCGCGGCCTGGGCTACCAGGTCTGTGCCGATTACCTGGCCCGACTGGTAAAGCACATGGGCGAAACGGGGATCGAACTGCCCGACCGGCAACTGGCCTGCGCCCGTCTTGATTCCGCACGGGCGCGCGATTATCTTGCCGCGATGGCCTGCGCCGCAAACTATGCCTGGGCCAACCGTCAGATTCTGATGCATCGCACCCGGGAAATCTTTGAGAAAACCCTGAGCAAAAGTCCCCGCGAGGTGGGCATGCGGCTCCTCTACGACGTCTGCCACAATATCGCCAAGATGGAAACACTGCCCGTGGACGGAAAAGAGATGAGGCTGTGCGTCCATCGCAAGGGGGCGACCCGCGCCTATCCGCCGGGGCATCCCGCCCTGCCTGACGCGTACCGGAATGCGGGCCAGCCGGTGCTCATTCCCGGTGATATGGGGACAGGTTCCTACGTGCTCGCGGGAACCCAAAAGGCATTCGAGGAAACCTTCGGCAGCACCTGTCACGGCACGGGACGCGTCATGAGCCGCACACAGGCCGCCAAGACTAGCCAGGCAAGAACGGTTGCCCGGGACTTGGCCGAGCGTGGCATCATAGTCATGGCGAGCAGCAAGGGAACGCTCCGGGAGGAGATACCGGAAGCCTATAAGAACCTGGACCAGGTAGTTGAAGCGGTGCGGGGGGCGGGGATATCACGGAGGGTGGCGAGACTCCGTTCCATCGGCTGCATCAAGGGATAGGGGACGGCTTTGGAAAACGCACCTGATGCTGCGTTACGCTTCACCCTTAGTTGCTACGACGTACGCAACTGTACGCCTCCGCTCCTAAGGGCTTGCGCGCCTTGCCTGAGGCGCTTTTTGCAAAGCCGTCGAATCTGTCGTATATAGAGAGGGATCGTCTGTGTTGTACCGTTTTCTCCAGACAGGAGAATCATTGTTAGCCATATTAATTCATAACCACTTTATCAGGGAGTTCAAATGAAAAGACTTGCGAGTTTTATCACCAGACTGATAGTGATTACCGTCTTGAGTGGGTGCGCATCAACAAAGCTAGATAGCTATGTAAGCCCTGGTTTTTCTTCCGGGTCTATTCTCAAAGTCGCTGTCATGCCAATTACAAATCAGCGAATCAACGCAGGTCAAGCAATAGAACTCAATCGTGCCTTCATGCAGGAAATCAGACGACGAAACCCAAATGTCATTGTCGTTGGTGGGCAACAAGCCATTGCCGCATTGAATGAGAAAACCCTCGCCGACCTGTGGCATAACTTCTTGGTTGTTTATTCGACCAGTGCATTGCCCAACACAAAAACCCTAAGCCAAGTTGCATCGGCCCTTGGCGTCGACGTGGTGATTATTGGGGCAATTATTCACGTCAAGCAGGAAGACTCTGATGGCTGGAGTTACCCGATTACGCAAGTAACTATGCGGTATACGATGTTTGACGGAAAAGACGGCACAGTTCTTTGGGAGGTGATAGGGGAGGGAAAACACCAGCCATATGGCTGGTCAGCGCCTCCGATCTTTGAGATTGCGAAGTTGGCGCACGAAAAGATTCTTGCCAATCTTCCCTTCTAATAATTGCTACAATCAGGGTGACTAATCTTCCGGTCAACCAGGCCTTCAGTAAGCAGGGGACGGTCGCCTCTCAAGAATATAACGAATTGCAAGTCCGGCCCCGCACACGTACCCGTTGCCAGTGGCGGATGCGGCAGAATCGGGGACAACCACCAATTACCACTCCCTAGTGATAGTGAGCGTTAGGTTCGAATAGGTCATGAATTTTCCTGAACGTTACGTGTATTTAGATTTCTTGATTGATACGAATCGCATCAATGCCAGAAAAGGGCTCAAGTATATGAATGTTTTGGAGTGCTGGCATGAGTTCGATGTAATTTCAATAGAGATGGCTGCGGTGGCTCAAGATGAAGCCGCAGAAAGTGGTGATTCCAATCGGACGGAGAAGGCATATACTTACATCGCAACGCAGACCCTGGCCGATAGCTCGGAAGAGCGCAGGTTGCTGAACCAGATCAGCGCAATTTTGTTTCCTCAAGGGACCACGGTCAGGAAAGAACTAAATGATATTGAGATTATTTTTAACGCCCATAAGTACTTATGCATTCTCATTACCGACGATGGGGCATCAAAGAGACAAGGTGGTGGCATCTTGGGAAATCGTGACCGGCTTGCAACTCTCGGGATTCAGGTAATGCGTGACTATGAAGCTGTTGAGCTTGTCAAACAAAAGATTATTAAGAGGGATCGATTGGCAAGAAGGATTGCCTCTGCTGAGGGGAAACCGCTGCCTGATTGGGTTAGCATTGATCTGACTGTTGCTGATAGGTTGTAGTAAAGGCTAAATCATAACAAGGCCTGTCAAGTTAACTGGTACGATCTGGAGCAAGCGCTGGAACATAACCAACGGCTGCACAAGAACCGCTTGTTACCTCGCGCCCTGCGAGCTATGCCGTTAACTAAAGCTGACCCCTCTCAAGAATATTCAGCTCTGGCCCCCCACCCGTACCCGCTGCCAGAGGCGGATGAGGCGGACGCTCACGATGTCCATGAACAGGCGGAAGACGTAGAGCCAGGGGGGGCGCACTCCCATTTTATTCATCCCCTAAAGCATATAAAAACGTTTGCAAGACCACTGAACTGGTGCTATTATAAGTACCATAAGAAGCACCAGAAGGAGGGTGATCTATGCAAACATCTACGAAGTTTTCCGAAGACATCGTTCCGTTGAGCGATCTGAAGGTTAATCCCGGTCGGGTTGTTAATCAGGTTGATAAAACCCACCGCCCCGTGCTTTTAACCAACCGGGGGCGAGGCGTTGCCGTTGTCCAATCGCTTAAGGATTACGAAACGGAAACGGAAGAACGGGCATTTCTCCGGGATGTCGTCCAGGGGTTGATGGACCTGGAAGAGGGCCGGGAAATGAATCTTGCAGACGTGAAGACGCGTCTTGGCTTGAGCTGAAACCATGACGCGAAAATATGCCATCACGTTGGCTGTCTCGGCGGTCAAGGATCTTGAGGAAATACGGGCTTGGTACGCCGATCAACAGGTTCCCGATGTGGGCGAGAGACTGCTCGGAGAAGTGATTTCTCAAATGGAAAGGCTTGCCGCTTTTCCTGAAAGTGGCCGTATTGTCCCTGAATTTGGCGTCGCGCATTTGAGGGAGATTATCCATCCACCGTTTCGAATCGTTTATCGTCTCGATACCATGCAGGTGCGTATTGTCCGCGTTTGGCGCAGCGAACGCCTGCTCAAGATGCCTTAGGCGACGTCTGCCATTAGAAAAATTATCGACCAACCCTTTGCCAAGTTACCCCAAGCTTCATGCCCGGCCCCGCACGGGGAAACGCTGCCAGAGGCGGATGAAGCGGACGCTCACGATGGCCATGAGCAGGCGGGGGATGTAGAGCCAGAAGGGGCTTAGTCCAAAAGTGAAGAACAAGGCCATACTCGCGTTCCGCGCCAGCAACTCCTTGTCGGTGCCCACTTGCCG
>CAZTLA010000011.1:0-32127 GCA_964614365.1 uncultured Syntrophales bacterium
GCGGGCGCTACGGAAACTCCCCTCGTGGTACACATTGCCCAGAGACCGGGGCCCGCGACGGGGCTCCCCACGAGAACGGAACAGGGGGATCTGAATCTTGTCCTCTATGCGGGCCACGGGGCTTTCCCCCGGATCATTCTTGCTCCCCGCAGCATTGAAGACGCCTTTGCCTTGTCGCAGAGGGCCTTTAATCTTGCGGACAAGCACCAGGTTCCCGTTTTCATTCTTACGGACCAGCATCTTATTGATTCCTATTACAACACCCCCTCCTTTGCGACGGATGACTTGAAAATTGTTCAATACGTGACGGAGACGAAAGAGGATTACCGGAGGTTCCGTCTGACCGAAAGCGGCGTATCACCGCGAGGCATCCCCGGTTTCGGGAAGGGCATCGTTTGCGTGGACAGCGATGAGCACGACGAGGGCGGGTATATTACTGAAGATTTCGTTTTCCTCAGGAATAAGATGGTGGAAAAGCGCCTGAAGAAGTTTGACGCCATCCGGGAGGATATCCTGGCGCCGGTTTTTCTGGGGGACCCGGACTACAGAACATTACTGCTTGGTTGGGGGTCCACGTTTTCTGTCCTGGCGGAGGCCATGGAAAAGCTTGGCCGGAAGGACATGGCGCTGCTTCACTTTTCCTGGCTTTATCCATTTCCCGCCGGGATAAAGGAATATCTTTCCCGTGCTGAAACGATCGTGATCGTTGAAGGGAATGCCACGGCGCAGTTTGGCGATCTCGTGAAACTGGCCACGGGAATCCCTATTGAAAACAGGATCCTCAAATATAACGGCATGCCCTTTTCCGTGGAAGAACTGGTGGATAAAATCCGTCCCTATGCGGATAGGGACTGAAGCCCCTGAGGGAGAGCATATGGCAGGGAACAGATTCGATTTTGACCGGACGATCGACATTGCCTGGTGTCCCGGCTGCGGAAATTACGCCATCCGCAAGGCGCTGCTTGCCGCCCTCGACGAACTTGGTCTGGAGCGGGAAAAGGTCGTCATGGTATCCGGCATCGGGCAGGCGGCAAAAATGCCGCAATACCTCAACACCAATTTTTTTAACGGTCTGCATGGACGCGCCCTGCCGCCTGCGACCGCCATCAAGGCGTGCAATCCCGAACTGAGCGTTATTGTGGAGAGCGGCGATGGCGACATGTATGGAGAAGGCGGCAATCATTTTCTCCATGCCACGCGCAGGAACCCCGATATCACCCTCTTCGTGCACGACAACATGATCTATGGCCTGACGAAGGGCCAGGCCTCACCTACCACGAGTCTCGGCATGAAAACACCCGTCCAAGTCGAAGGCGTTTTTGAGAAACCCCTGAATCCCATGGCGCTGGCCGTATCGCTCGATGTTCCCTTCGTGGCCCGCGCTTTTTGCGGCGATATCGACAGGACGAAAGAACTCATGAAAAAGGCGATCCTCCACCGGGGCTTTTCCCTGGTCGACATCTTTCAGCCCTGCCTTTCCTTCAATAAGCTCAATACCTTTCAATGGTACAAGGACAACAGTTATTACCTGGGTGATGATTACGATCCCACCGACAGGGCAGGGGCCTTCAAAAAGGCGTTGGAGGAGGAGCCCTTCCCGCTGGGGATCATTTACCGGAATAACGACAGAATTCCTTTCGAGGCGAACCTGCCCGTATACCGGCAGGACAAACGCCCTCTTTACCGGCGGGAATTTGATAGGGAAAACCTCAAAGAGATATTGCAGAAGAAGGTTTAACTGCTAAGAGGACGTGAAGTACCGTAGTCTCCTGAGCTTCACGATCGCAAAGACCTCGCTCCCCACGTCGATATTCATCTCACGGAACGCCTCCGTAGGCAATTCAGCCATCAAGGTGTTTCTTCCGATATGAATCTTAATCCGCACAACAGAGCGCATGGGAATGATATCGCCGATAATGCCTGAATACCGATTCAGGGCGGGACCCGGCGGTTTGTCAGCCGAAATATAAATGTCATGGGGTGAAATCGCAATCTTGCTGATGGCATCTCCTTCATAGGGAAGGACGATACGCATATCGCCAGAGATAACCTCAATCAACCCCGATGTGAGGACGCGGCATTGGTCGCAGGTTAAAATGTTCGGCATCCCGATGAACTCATGAACGACATCGGTTTTTGGGTGAAAAAAGATATCCTTCGATGATGCAATCTGTTCAATCTGACCGTTATGTATGATCGCGATCCTGTCGGCGATCTCTTCGGCGCCAAGCAGGTCGTGCATGACAAACACCGCGGTTATTTGAAGTTTTTTCAACAGCGCCGCAAGCTCGGCCTTGAGATATCTTGCCGTCTGCGCATCAAGACTCGATGTGGGTTCGTCGAGGAGGAGGATCTTTTGGAATGGAGCAATTGCACGAGCTATGGCAACCCTCTGCTTTTCCCCTCCACTTAAGTTCTTGGGGTATCTCTCTTTCAGCTTCGTGATATGAAGGGTGTCCATGAGTTCATGGAGCCGGTCGTTTATGATGCTTGCCGCGTACCCTTGAACCTTCAGGCCATAGGCGATGTTGGAAGCAACATTGAGATGGGGGAACAGGGCGAGATCTTGGAACAGATATCCTATGCCGCGCTTATGCGGCGGAGTAGAATCCATCTTTTTCCCGTCGAAAAAGACATTGCCCGCGTAGGAGACCAGTCCGGCAATGACATTGAGAAGGGTCGTTTTGCCGGCGCCGTTTGGACCTACAAGGGCAAGGATCTCCTTATCCTCAACCGTAAGGCTTGTATTGCGGAGCACATATTTTGAGATATTCTTCAGCTCTATGAGCGGCATACGTAATTCTTTCCCCATTTATACTCGTTACAGGTACGGAGCTTTGCCGGTCAGCAACCGCACACCGGACATGACGCCTAATCCCAAGCCGATAAGTATCAGCACCAGGACTGCCGTACCCTCTATGTCTGCACTGGCGAGACGCATAAATATTGCCGTCGGGAGAGTCTCCGTCTTCATGGCCATTGTTCCGGCGATCGTGATTGTTGCGCCGAACTCCCCTAATGCCTTGGCCCAGGTCAGGATGGAGGAAGCAATGATCCCCCGTTTGCTTAAGGGAAGGGCGACCGTGAAAAACGCCTTGAGCGGTGATGCACCGAGCGTGATGGCGACCTCTTCGTACCGTTCGGGAATTTCGTCCATAGCCGCTTTGATAAGACGTACGGCGATGCCGACGGTGCTGATAAACTGCGCAAGGAGTATGCCGTAAACCGTAAAAACAAACTGAACTCCCCGCTCCTGTATAAAGCTGCCGGTCGGCGTGATAAAGAAAATAAGGACCATCGCCCCTAAGGCTACCGGCGAGACGATCATGGGGAGTTCCAGGAAGGTATCTATGATCCGCCTGCCAAAAAACGTAAACCGCGACAGGGCATAGGCTGACGGCACCGCAACGATGACTGAAATTGTCGTAGCAAGGGTCGCCGTGAAGAGGCTGAGACGGAAGGAAAAGAGGGTTCTTTCGGAAAAGAGCGTCTCAAGAAACAGGGGGGCATTGAAAAAATAAAAAAGCGAACAGATGAGTCCGACATACAGGAAAAAAACAGAGACACTGAACGCAATCGCCAGCCGCTTAAAGCTCATTTACCGATCCATTCTCTCGGGACGGTATACTCTCCACCGACCGGTTTTTTGGCTCCGATCCATGCCGCAGCTTCTTCAGAACTCATGAAATAACGGTACTTTTTAAAGAAAACGCGGCCTTCATCGGAGTGAATAAAATCGATGAATTTTTGCGCAAGCGCCCTGTTTGTCGTAAACTTCGATATTGCTATAGGGATATATCCGATGCGAACTAGTTCCTCTTTTCTGAGGGGAAGAGTCTCGATCCGTTTGGGATCCCAGTACTGGAAAACATCCCACCCAATAACCGCGTCTGCCGCCTTTAATGAAATGGCCGTTGCCGTCTTCTCGCAACTTTCCAGGTAACCGACAAGGTTTTTTCTGAAGGCGGTCTTTTCTCCCGGAGTTAAATTCCTTTCTACGATTTCCACTGCATAGACTCCGACGCAGACGCCTTCAGGGTTCGCAATGGCAACCCGGAGCCCCGGCCTGGTCAGGTCGCGCAACGAGCGAACATCTTTCGGGTTGCCTTTCTGAACGTTTATTGCCGGGACAAGATATACCACATATCTTTCCGTTTCAGGATATATCAAGCCTTTCTTTTTCGCAATCTCCATATAATCGGAAGAACCGGGAAAATAGATGTCCCCTCTCTTTGCCAGCGTCATTTGTGAAAGGACAAATCCCGATCCTCCGAACGTGACATGAACTTTTACACCGGTCTTTTTTTCAAAGGCGCTCACCGCTTCTTCGACAGGTGGTTTGCTCGCTGCGCCGGCAAAGACAAAAAGTTCCTTACCCGGGGACGAGGCTGCAGGAACGGCGGCGATGGCGAGAATGAACCCGGCAAGGCATAAATACCGAAATGTACAACCGAATATCATGGTGTAATCTCCACGTCTTTTTTTGAAGAGGACCCGCGTGAACTTGGCTGAATTTATAGATGATGAACTCGTCAAGACAGGCCGTTGTCGAGCAGAGAACGTAATTTTTCTACGATAGCCAGAGTTTCCTCGACAATCTTCGCCATTTTCTCATGCTCCATGGAGCCGGCAAAACCCACAACCCAGATCGCCAGCGGGAGTCCGCGATGGTTTCCCAGTGCGATGGCCACAGCCCGGATACCGGGCAGGTACTCCTCGTCATCAAGGGCATATCCCTGCTGGCGAACAAGAGTCAATTCCTGGAGATAACGGTTTGCGTCCACAATGGATTTGGGAGTAAAACGGGGCAAGCCCTGCTGCCTGATAATTCGAAGCGCTTCGTTTTCTTCAAGCTGAGCCAGAAAAACCTTGCCCACCGCCCCCGCTAAAAGTGGTATGGAACTGCCTGCGGGAGAGGAAATCTTCAGAGGGTTGTGGGACTCCGCCTTGGTCATGATGGTGGCCGCGGTTTGGCTCAGGACTCCCCAAAAAACCGTTTCCCCGATGCGGTCCCGCAATTCGTCGAGAAACGGTTGTACCTGTTCGCATATCCGGATATAATTCCAGTTCCGGAAAGCCAGATCCACAATGGTCGTTCCCAGAGTATATTTTTTTTTATGAGGATTTTGATAGAGGGCGCCGGCCTGCTGCAAGGCTTTCGTAAGACCGTGGACCGTGCTCTTGCTTAAGTCGAGTTTTTTCGCAAGTTCGGTGATGCCGAGTCCGCCGGGCGCATCTGCGACAACCTGCAGCAACTGAAGCGCTCTCTGGACGGCGGGAGGCTGGTAATTCATTTTAGCGGCTGTTTTAGAAGTCATACGTAATCGTCTCGGAAAAGTCCTTAAATCAGTCATGATCGTTCAGTGTAGTGAACATAATGACAAATATATGAGATAGAGTCTATTGTCAAGAGGGGAAAACTACGAAGAGAGATATTTCGAATTAACATCTCTGCCGGCGAGACGACGAAAAATCAAGATTTCTATTCTCCTATGCTATAAGTTCCTGACTGCCGGTAATGGAGATTCCTATCTTCGAAGCACATTCAGGTCGGTTTAAAAAAGGATATGCGGCAACAATAGCTATTGACAATTCATTTCTTCCGTATTAGAAATACGGTCGTAATAGTTCAGTTGAATGAACTTGAAGGAAGGAGACTGAGAAGGATGTATTTGCCGGATTTTGACTATTATCGTCCTGAGAGCGTGAGCGAGGCCTGCAAACTGCTGGCCCAACATGGCGCTCGGGCAAAGGTTCTTGCCGGAGGCACGGATGTCCTGCCCAAGATGAAGCAGGAATTGCTGGCGCCCGGGATCCTCGTATCCGTCCAGGATATCGGGGGGATTTCCGGCATCGAATACGTTCCCGGAAAAGGAGTGGTCGTCGGCGCCAAAGCAACCCATAACGATCTCGTCAATTCGCCTGTGCTGCAAGACCGGTATCTCTCCGTATCCGAAGCGGCTCATGCCATGGCCAACAATCAGGTCAGGAACCTTGGCACCGTCGGCGGCAATATTGTCAATGCCGTGCCTTCCGCCGACTTGCCGCCCATACTCATTGCCCTCGGCGCTACGGTAACGCTCGTGGGGTGCAAAGGGGAGCGGACCCTGCTCCTTGAAGACTTTTTTACCGGTCCGAACAGGTCCGTGATCGCCCCGGACGAGATACTGACGCAGATCGTTGTCCCCGATCAGCAAACCACGGGCAGCACGTACATCAAATTCGGCCTGCGCCGGTCGGGATCCCTGGCGGTTGTCGGCGTGGCTGTGGCGGTAACGGCGCAGGACGGTATTTTGAAGGATGTCCGTATTACCCTGGGGGCTGTTTCGCCCACGCCCATGCGGGCCAAGAAGACGGAAACGTTGCTGAAGGGCAAGGCGGTTACCGATGCCCTGCTGAAAGAAGCCGGCGCTTCTGCAGCCGATGAATGCAAGCCCATAACCGATATGAGGGGGTCAGTAGAATATCGGCGTGATATGGTCGGGGTATTCACCAGGCGTGCGCTGCGCAAAGCTATTGACAAAGGACATGTATAAAGGGACGGGCTTGATTGTACGTCCCGTATATTGGCGTGAAAGGGAAGGGAAGCGGATATGCAGTCCATAACAGATAAAGACGGCGTTAAACGGTATCTGGTAAACCTAAAGGTCAACGGCGATTCCCATACGGCGGTCGTCAAGGCCAACACGCTGCTCGTGAATGCCCTGCGGGATCACTTGGATCTTACGGGCACGAAGAAGGGGTGCGAGCTGGGCGACTGCGGTTCCTGTACCGTACTGATAGAAGGAAAGCCGGTGGACTCCTGCCTTGTACTGGCGGTGGAAGTGGATGGACGGGAGGTTACGACGATTGAAGGGGTTGCCCAGAGCGGGCAGCTCGACGGTCTCCAGGAGGCTTTTGTAAACTACGCGGCCACCCAGTGCGGTTACTGCACGCCCGGCATGATCCTCTCGGCAAAGGCCCTGCTGAAAAGAAATCCTCACCCGACGGAACGGGAGGTGCGGCAGGCCATCGCCGGAAACCTCTGTCGGTGTACGGGCTACGTGCACATCGTGGAAGCGATCCTTGCGGTTTCCCAGTGCAAGGTGAAGCCCGATGAGGGGGCGGTTGTTCATTCACTGAAGGAGGCGGGAAAATGCGCGTAGAGAACTCCATAATCGGAAAAAGTGTTCCCCGGGTCGACGGACGGGACAAGGTATCCGGGGCTGCCAAATATGCGGGCGACCTCAAGTTTCCCAACATGCTCTTTGGAAAGATTCTCACGAGCCCCCATGCGCACGCCCGGATTCTCTCCATAGACACCTCGGAAGCGGAGAAGCTCCCCGGGGTGAAGGCGGTTGTTACCCACAAGGACGTACCGACGCTCAAGTACGGGATCAGCCCCGCCCGGTGGGATGAAAACATCTTCTGCAGCGATAAGGTTCGTTACGTCGGCGACAAGGTGGCGGCGGTTGCCTGTCTGGACGAAGAAACCTGTTACCGGGCTTTGAAACTTATCCGCGTGGAGTATGAGGTTTTGCCCGCCGTGCTCGATTTCCTCCATGCCATGGACGAGGGGGCGCCGCAGATCCACGATGAATATTCCCGGAACATCAATACGGAGATACACCAGAATTTCGGCGACGTGGAGAAAGCCTTTGCGGAGGCGTACCATGTCCGCACGGATGTCTTCATGGGACAGCGCACCTATCAGGCGCCCATCGAGCCGCATTCGGCAGTTTCCATGTGGGAAGGGGAAAAGCTGACGGTCTATTCAAGCACCCAGTCGCCTCACTACTTCCAGTACTACATCGCGCGGGAATTCGGCCTGCCCATGGGCAATGTGCGGGTGATCAAACCCTACGTGGGCGGCGGATTCGGCGGCAAGCTCGAACCCACGGGTCTGGAATTCGCCGGGGCCGCACTGGCGAAGATCACGGGCCGCCCGGTCCGCATGTTCTACGATCGCGCCGAGATGTTTGCCCATAACCGCGGCCGGCATGCCCAGTACATGGAGATCAAGAGCGGCGTTGACAAGGACGGGAAGATTCTGGGCATCCATGCCAACTTCATGATGGATGGCGGCGCCTATACGAGTCTCGGCATCGCGACCGCCTACTACGCCGGCGCTCTCCTCCCCCTGACTTATGAATTTGACAACTATAAATTTGACATGATCCGGGTATACACGAACCTTCCGGCTTGTGGGGCCCAGCGCGGACACGGGGCGCCGCAGCCCAAGTACGCCTTCGAGAGCCATCTGGAAAATGTGGCCGCCGATCTGGGGATCGACTCGCTGGAAATCCGGATCAGGAATGCCCGCAGGCCGAACACGGTTACCCCCAATGACTTCAAAATCAATTCCTGCGAGTTGAAGGCCTGTCTGGAGAAGGCGCGAGACATGTCGGGTTGGGTTCAGAAAAGAGGCAAGCTTCCGAAGGGACGCGGCATTGGCGTGGCGACGGGCAGTTTCGTGACCGGCGCCGGCTATCCCATTTACCGGACGGATCTTCCCCATTCGGCCGTAATCATCAAGGTGAACGAGGACGGCACCTCGGCAACCCTGTACACGGGAGCGCCCGATATCGGTCAGGGTTCGGATACGGTGTTGTGTCAGATGTCTGCCGAGGCGATGGGTTATCTGTACGAACGGATGAAGATCGTTTCCGCCGATACGGAGACCTGTCCCATGGATCTGGGTGCCTATGCCAGTCGTCAGACCTACATGACCGGGGCGGCCTGCAAACAGGCGGGCGAGGAGATCAAACGGCAGATTCTTACGATGGCCTCCACCATGCTCCACCTGCCCGTAGAAGATATGGAATGCCGGGATGGGATCATATTTTCCCAATCCCGTGAGCTTGAAGGACCCTTGAGCTTTGAGGACGTTGCCCGGAAGTATTTTGTTCTCCGGGGGCCCCTGGTAGGCAAGGGTTCGTACACGCCTCCCCGATTGGGAGGTAAATTCAAGGGAGCGCCCGTGGGAACTTCGCCGGCCTACAGTTTCGGTGTTCAGGCGAGCGAGGTGGATATCGATGAAGAGACGGGAGAAGTGACGGTGCTGGATGTTTGGGATGTCCATGACTGTGGAACCATCGTCAACCCGAGATTGCTCCACGGCCAGGTCCACGGCGCACTCGCCATGGGCATGGGTGAATCGGTCTGGGAACAGGTGTTTTTCAATGAGAAAGGAAAGATACTCAATCCCGATCTCGGCAACTACCGGATACCGACTGCCCTCGACATGCCGAGGATACATTCGGTCGTCGTCGAAAGCTACGAGCCTTCCGCGCCCTGGGGCGTCAAAGAGGTCGGCGAAGGGTCCACCAACCCGACCATGGGGTGCTTCAGCAACGCCATATTCAACGCCATGGGCGTTCGGGTGAACAGTTTGCCCCTGTCCTATGAAAAAGTATGGCGGGCGCTGAAAGAGAAACGGGAGCAAGAAGAGGGAGGCGGCAAGAAAAAGAAGAAGTAGCGCAATACCTCGGAATCCATGGAAAACAGGTCTATCTCCTGATCAAGGATAAGAAAATTCCCTCGATACGGGTTACGGGCAAGTGGGTCTTCCCGAAGAAGTTGATCGACGAGGAAGTTTATCGTGAAGTTCGGCAACAAAGGGTGGTCTATTGTTTCCTTTCTTATTTCTCTGTTCATAATCGGCGGACTTTTCTCTCCTGATGCTCCCGCCGGCGCCGCGGAGCAGAAGAACATCATCCTGGCAACGACAACCAGCACGCAGGACACGGGGCTCCTCGATGCCTTGATCCCCCTGTTCGAAAAGAAGACAGGCTATTTCGTGAAGACGATCGCCGTCGGTTCCGGGCAGGCCATGGCCATGGGGCAGAAGGGCGAGGCGGACGTACTGCTCGTCCATTCGCCCGCCGCCGAGAAGAAATTCGTTGACGAGGGTTACGGCGTCAATCGCCGTCTCGTCATGCACAATGACTTCATCGTCGTGGGGCCGGCGGAAGACCCGGCGAAGATAAAGGGCACGAAGTCCACGCCGGAGTCATTCAAAAAAATCGCCGCCGCCGGCAAGCTGTTCCTCTCGCGGGGCGACAATTCGGGTACGAACGCCAAGGAAAAGGACGTCTGGAAAGCGGCGGGAATCAATCCGGAGAAAGAGAAGTGGTATCAGCAGACCGGGCTGGGCATGGGACAGACTCTGAATGTGGCCGCTGAGAAGAAAGGCTACACCCTTGCCGACCGGGGAACCTACCTGGCCTTGAAGAAAACCCTCGGTCTCGACATCCTCGGTGAGGGTGATGCGATCCTTCTCAACATCTACCACGTGATCGAGGTCAGCCCGGCCAAATGGCTGACGGTAAACGTTCCCGGTGCGAAGGCCTTTGCCGATTTCATGGTCGCTCCGGAAACCCAAGCGGTGCTCAAGACATACGGTACGGAAAAGTTCGGTGCGCCTCTGTTCTTCCCTGATGCCGGCAAGAACGCAGACACGTTGGGTAGATAGATGGGACTGATTTTCGACGGAATAAAACAGGCCTTGCACCTGATGTTCAGCCTTGATCCGGAGGTTTGGGGGATTACCCTCCTCTCCCTCAAGGTATCGGGCTCGGCCACACTTATCAGCCTCTTCTTCGGCGTCTCCGTGGGAACGACCGTGGCCCTGAATCAGTTTCCGGGCAGAAGATTTGTCGTCAGTCTGATCAACACGGGAATGAGTCTGCCGCCGGTGGTGGTGGGCCTTTTCGTGACCATCATGCTGTGGCGGAACGGCCCGATGGGATTCCTCGAACTTCTCTACACCCCGACGGCCATGATCATGGCCCAGGCCGTCATCGCCGCGCCCATCATCACGGGGATAACGCTTGCCGCGATGCAGCAGCTTCCGAAAAATCTCCGGTTGCAGATACTCTCCCTGGGCGCCACGCGCCTCCAGATGGTTCTGCTGCTGGTGCGGGAAGCAAGGCTGCCGCTCCTGGCAGCGATCATGGCGGGATTCGGCGGCGTGATTTCCGAGGTGGGCGCATCCATCATGGTGGGCGGCAACATCAAGGGCTATTCCCGTGTCCTGACCACGGCGACGGTCATGGAGACCGGCCGGGGGAATTTCGACGTGGCCATTGCGCTCAGCATCATCCTTCTTCTGTTTGCCTTCCTCGTCAATGCCGTCCTGACCATGATCCAGCAACGGGAGAGGCCGAAATGACCCCCCCTCTGCCCATGCAGGAAACGCCCGCACTGGAACTAACGAACCTCATTCTCAGAAGAGGAGATGCGGTCATCGATGTACCGGCGCTTTCCCTCGCCGAAGGTCGGGTGCTCTGCCTCATCGGGCCGAACGGCGCCGGCAAATCCACGCTCCTGCTTGCCATCGCCTCGCTCCTGAAACCTCAGAGCGGGGATCTGGTATTCAAAGGTGCGGCAATAGATTTGCGGCATGATGCCTTTGCCTATCGCAGGCGGCTTGCCATGGTGTTCCAGGAGCCGCTCCTTTTCGATACCACCGTTTATGCAAACGTGGCTGCCGGTTTAAAAATCCGCGGCATGGGGAAGGCCAAGAGCGAGAAGACGGTTGCCAGGAATCTGGAGAGATTCGGGATCACGGGTCTTGCCGAACGGTCCGCCCGCAAACTTTCCGGCGGTGAAGCGCAGCGAACCAGTCTCGCGCGGGCTTTTGCCACGGAACCGGAGATGATCCTTCTCGATGAACCCTTCAGCGCACTCGATGCGCCGACCCGCGAAGCCCTGACGGACGATCTCCAGCGCATTCTCGCGGAAACGCGCACCACGGCCATCTTCACCACCCATGACCGGTGGGAGGCCCTGCGCCTGGCGGACGAAATCGCCGTCATGAACAACGGGAAAATCGTTCAGATCGGCCTGCCCGAAGAAGTGATGAATCAACCGAGCGATGAATTTGTGGCCTCCTTCGTGGGAATGGAGACGATACTGACCGGGCGTGTGGTCGACAACAGGGAAGGGACCTTGACCGTTTCTGTTTCCGGGCGTGAAGTGGAGGCGGTCGGGGCCGCCAGGCCGGGGGATAATGTCATCTGTGGCATCCGCCCGGAGAACGTCACCATCTCCACGGATCATCCGAAAAGCAGGACCAGCGCCAGGAACGTATTTCCGGGAAAGGTGAGCAAGATCACTCAGCTCGGGCTTTTCCACAAGGTGAACCTCGATTGCGGCTTCTTCCTGGTTGCCTACGTCACTCGCCAATCACGGGAAACACTTGGCCTGGAAGAGGGCAGGGAGATCACCGCCTCCTTCAAGGCCACTGCCATCCATGTCATCAAGCGAGATAAATAGCTTCCCCTTTGAGAAAGGGGGATTGAGGGGGATTTGATATCTTAAAACGCCTAAAATCCTGTCAAGAGCAAATAGAATTGTCCGGTTTTGTAGCGCATGAATTGTCCGCTTTCACTGTCATGGGAGAGAGGTGCGATTAGGGGGCTTGCAAGGGCTCACCCGGACAGGAGACATAGCGGCGGACTTACGCTGCCTCACCCTTGGTGATGTGCATTAGTATTCCCTGTGCGTCATAATTGGCCAACTTCCGGGGCCCATGAAAGAGGGCCAGAGACCCGTCCGCATACCGGTGTACCTTCACCCTGACCTTAACGTAATGACATCGGTACTTGTTTACGGGGATTTGCAGGGTTCTTCCCTCGAAGCTGACGCAGTTATCGGCGGTAACACGGGTGCGGGTGGGGCGGGTGGGGTCGGGCCATTGCAAGTACTGGATATCGGGTTAAATTGTGCGGATGGCGGATGGGGTCGGGCCATGGCAAGTATTGGATATTGGGTTAAATTGTGTTGAAATACACCTCTGAGGAGGACCTATAAAGCGTTTTTTAAGCGTAAAAAAGCTGTTTTTCCCATGGGCTTTCGGGCCAAAAGGAGGGAAGTCGCAGAAGGCAGTGAAGGATATCAGCTCAGGGAGCAAGGAGTCACTATAAGACTCTTTTGGGGACAGAAAAAGATGATATAGGCATTGAGAACACTTGTCTCTGGGACGTTGAAACCGGATAATCAAGTACTTGTCGTGGCCCGACCCCGGATGCTACGTCGTGGCCCGACCCCGGATGCTACGGTAAGGAGGATAAACTTGCCGTTGGATATTCTCAGAGGGGGTGAACGTAAGATATATGTGCTCGTCGTTTTAGCTTTCTTGTTATCTGCATGCTCCACCATAGATCCGGCCATAAAATACTACGCACCGCCCCCTGGGGCTACTGTTGATAACGGAGCAACTATTGCCGGAACCCGCGCGCCGCAATCCTTTCCTTATGGTGATCAGACGGCCTGCATCCTGGGCATATCCGGTCAACCAGTCCGAGGTGGAAAGAAGTCATATGCGGACCCAGTAGTTCTTCCTCCGGGAGTTCACAGGATCGCAATCGCATGGGTACAGGGCAACCTCTCTGGAAACACCACCCTCGAACTGACAGTCGGGTCTGGCGATCGGGTGGTTATCAGGCATCAGCGCGTCGAGAGGCAAGTTGCGCGGATTTGGACTGAGGACTCGAAGACTGGCGCTGCGATCACCGAGCCTGTTTTCATTTATGCGAACGTAGCAAACCCAGGTGGTTTCATACCGATCTTTATTCCCAGCGGACGCTGAGTTGGCGATGCCGGATAGCAGAAATGAAGCAAAGAACCTCATAACTTGAACTTATGGGTGGCCTTCCGCGGGTTTCTTGAATAGCACTTCCACGGTCAGCATCACCCCGTTCCGGTTGACCAGCAGGGTGCTGCGGTCGCCTAGCCGTTTTTGTTTTATTGCGTACGTCAGGTCGAAACTTTCCCGCAATTCCTGGCCGTCGAACCGGAGCAGTCTATCCCCCTGCTTAAGCCCCGCGGCTTCCGCCGCCCAGCCCGGCAATACCTCCTTCACCTGCATGCCACCGTCATTGTCCTCCAGCATCACCCCAAGGCGGGCTTCCTGCTTGCCCAGATCCTCGTATTCGGTGAACAGCAGATAATCATAAAGGGGGAAGGGAAACTCCGGCATATGGACGTCCATCAGGCGGTCCTGCTTGTCCGGAGGAATCACGATCTCACGGGACCCGACCAGAATATGAGAGGTGGGGAGGCGGCGGAAGACGCGGCGGGGTATGCCGAAGCCCTGGCGAACATGGTCGCCGCCTGCCACCACGACCATGTGCATGTCCGCGTGTTCCGGGGCGGCAAGGTACGACGCGACGTTTTTGGCCATGGTTTCGTCCCAAAGCGTTTGCACCCGCAAAAAAGCCTCGAACTGACCCTTGCTCTGAACGTGCCCGCCGTAGATCGCCTTGACCATGGCCCGCTGATAGGGGTCGTTCATGTCCATCTCCGGCAGTTGCGCCTTCTGTTCGGGCGACAGGCCCGCCGCGCCGCTCTGTCCCAGGGCCTTGACCAGGCTCTTTTCCGCATTGAGGCCGATCACCGGGATTTTCCGCTCCCGCGCGAACTGCAGCAGAGGCCGGTAATAGTCGAAATCCATACTCCAGGTGTCATACCAGCGGGAACTTTTCAGAAATTCCTTCTCGCTGATTTGTCCCGTCACCCAGCGATCGAGGGCCGGCTGCTGGGCGGGGGCAAACATTTCCAAGCCCAGTGCGGTCCGGCCGGGATGGCGGTCGGCCATGCCGCGAAGCACATCAAGCTCCAGCCGGTGGGAGGCGGGATTGTCGTGGGTCTCGCCGACGTAGACGATTCGGGCGTCCGTGGCTGCCTCCAGCATCTGCTGCTTGCTGACCAGGATGCCCGTGGGGACATGCACGATCTCTCCGACGCGGGGACTCCGTGGGAGCGGATAGGGCATCTCCGGGCTGTTGGCCCTGTTGACGGCCGGATGGCAGCCGGTGGCGATCAGGGCCGCAAAACCCATCAGCAGGCCGAGGATGGAACGCAGGTACATTGGCATGTCAGATATCCCTTTCTATCCCTTCACACAGGCAATCGGCTTTACTCGCGCGACCTTGCGTGCGAGGTTCGCTCGGTGGGCGGTCTCAACGACTTCCGCCACATCCTTGTACGATTCCGGGGCCTCTTCGGCGAGGCCCGCGTAGGAATGGCCGCGCACCATCACGCCCCGTTCTTCAAGCAGCCGTACGACGTCTTTGCCCCGCCATCTCTTCTTCGCCTGCGTGCGCGACATGGATCGGCCCGCGCCGTGGCAGGCAGAACCGAAGGCGTGCTCCATCCCTTCCTCGGTCCCCACGAGGATATAGGACGATGTCCCCATGGTGCCGCCTATCAGCACGGGCTGACCCACGTGCCGGTACTCCTGCGGGAGGTCGATCTGGGACGGCCCGAAAGCCCGTGTTGCCCCTTTGCGGTGCACATACAGCCGTTTCTTCCTGCCGTTGACAAGGTGCGTTTCCACCTTGCAGGTATTGTGGCTGATGTCGTAAAGCATGTTGATGTTTCCCTTCGGAAATACATCGCTGAATATTTCACGAACGAGATGGGTGATGATCTGGCGGTTTGCCAGAGCGCAGTTGATTCCCGCGCTCATAGCCCCGAAATAGCTCCGGCCTTCCGGTGAATCGATGGGCGCCGAGGCAAGCTCGCGGTCTCGAATGGGCAGGTTAAACCGTGAGGCCGCGTTCGCGAGGCTTTTTAAAGAGTCGGCGCCGATCTGGTGCCCCAACCCCCGCGAACCGCAGTGCACCGTGATCAGGATGTCATTGATCCTGAGACCCATTGCCTGGGCCGCTTGTCCGTCGTAGATTTCGGAGACGACCTGCACTTCCAGGTAGTGGTTGCCCGATCCGAGCGTGCCCATTTCCCGGTACTGCCGTTTCTTGGCGGTGTCCGACACGTGCTCCGGGTCCGCGCCTTCAACGCGTCCGCGCTCTTCGGTATATTCAAGATCTTCCTTGGCGCCGTATCCCTTTTTGACGGCCCACACCGCGCCGCCCATCAGCATCTCATCGATCTGGGCTGAAGAAAGCTTGATGAGTCCCTCCGAGCCGACTCCCGCAGGCACGCGGCTGAAGAGCTGATCCACGAGGGTCTTGAGTCCCGGCATGACCTCGTCCCGGTGCATTCCCGTCTTTAGGGTCCGCACGCCGCAGGAAATATCGAACCCCACGCCGCCCATGGAGATGATGCCGCCTTCGTCGGGATCGAAGGCCGCCACGCCGCCGATGGGGAATCCGTAGCCCCAGTGCGCATCGGGCATCGCGATGGACGCGATCTGGATGCCCGGCAGCATGGCAACGTTCGTCACCTGTTCGCGCACCTTCTCATCCATTTCCCGGATGAGCTTTTCGTCCGCGAATATCCTTCCGGGAACCCGCATCTCGCCCCGCTGCGGGATTTCCCAGAGGTAGTCGCCGATTTTCTGTAAAGAATTTGGATCCATAACTTATATGTCCACGACGCATTGGGCGATGTATCTGCCGTCTTCCTTTTTCACGCTCAGCATATGGTACGTCGCGCCTTTCACTTCCACGTTCGGTTCGTGACGATCGCCGTCAAGCCCGTCTCCCCAGGCCGTCCCGGTGAGCGACGTCCCCTCTATCGTTACCTCGAACCGGGAGAATACCATCCGCTCGATATCGGACAGCGACAGGAGCGCGTTCAGCCACTCCACAAGGAGGAGTTCCACATCGGGCGCGGAGGCCGTGACGGTCTTCTTCTCTTTTGGTTCCACGGCGGCGATATTGACCATCACGGAATACAGTGCAAGAGCCGCATTCGAAAACGCCTCCTCCGGCGTGCCTCCGAAACCGCGTATGCCTATGTCCGCCTCGTGTTCGAAGGTTTCGTAGAAGGCCGGCATGTCACCTCGGGTTTTCAATGAGAACTTCGCATCCCTGTTTGGATTCGACAGCGAGCGCATCCCCGTAGCTTGCTCAAAGAGAGTTTCGTTGTCATTATACGTCAGGTTTTCCATATGTCAATGCAATGTGATTGTGCAAGGTGATTGTGATTCTTGCCCGGCTATGCTACCATGCGGCAGGTATTCAATAATGGGAAGGAGGAGCGGAATGAGCGAGCAGAATGCCTGTTATACCTTTGAGGCGGCGGTTGAGCTGGCCGTGAAAATGGAGGACGAAGGATTTCGAAACTACCTTGAGGCGATCCGCAAAGTGCAGAACAAAGGCGCCAGAGAGTTGCTCCGGGATGCGGCCCTCGACGAGCTGGAACACAAGCATCAACTGGAAAAAGCGCTCGTGGAAGGCACCATGGAAAGCCCCGAGGAAATGCGCCGGCCGGTGCCGACCATGAACCTGAGTTACATCCTCGCGAAAAAAGACCTGCAACCCGGGTCCGATGCGCGGGAGGTGCTGGTCTACGCCATTCACCTGGAAAAGAGTTCCATTGATTTCTACCAGCGGATGGTCCAGGGTTGCAGTGGAACGCCCATGGTCGCTCTCTTCGAACGCCTGCGCGGAGACGAGAGCCGCCACTTGCAGTCACTGGAGGACATGTACGAGGAGTATTTTCTCCCTCAAGGGTGATTATATCCCTTCGCCCTCTGATGAGAAAGGGTTAGGGTGAGGGTGAAAATCTGATTCGTTATACCCCCTCCCCTTAATCCCCTCCGCCAAGGGAGGGGAAGTTTCTTAGGATGTCCTGCGCAAGGGCCGGGGAGGAAGTAATGAAAAAGGTGTTTGTGATCATAGGAATGACGGTTGCCGTCGGGTCCTATTCGATGGCGGGAGTCGCGAAGGACACAGTTCAGGGTAAAAGGGGTGCAGAACTTTTTAAGGCGCACTGTGCCGTCTGTCATCCTGAAGGAGGAAACATCATTACTCCCGGTAAAACCCTGCACAAAAAAAACCGGGACGCAAATAAGATTAATAAATCAGAAGATATCGTGAAAAAAATGAGGAATCCGGGTCCCGGCATGACACCCTTTGACAAAGCTACCCTGTCTGACTCGGACGCAGGGAAAATAGCCCAATATATCCTGAAGACATTCAAATAAAATAAGGTGATTCTCCCCCTCCGCTTCGCTCCGGGGAGACCGCATGAGGCTGACTCATGAACGCCAACGACAGCGTCAAGTTCTTCGACGCGCAGTTTCAGCAGCAGGCGCGAGATCGCGACTTTCGCCTCAATCCGTTTGAGTTGGCCGCCCTGCCTCATTTGCGCGGCCGCGTGCTTGACTACGGCTGCGGCTTGGGCAACCTCGCGTTCGCGGCTGCCGAACGCGGCTGTTCCGTTCTTGCGCTCGACGCCAGCCCCGCGGCAATCAAGCACATCAAGCAACGCGCAGCCGCTGAGGTTCTGCCCGTGCACGCGGCATTGGCAGATCTGCGGGACTACGAGCTCGACGAGGACTTTGATGCGGTGGTTTCAATCGGCCTGCTGATGTTCTTCGACTGCCCAACCGCGTTCAAGGCGCTGTCGAATATTCAGTCGCATGTGCGCGGAGGCGGCATCGCCGTCGTCAACGTTCTCATAGAAGGTACAACCTACCTTGACATGTTCGACGCGAGGGGCCACTGCCTCTTCGCTCGCACCGAGTTGGAGTCTCGCTTTGCCGGCTGGAGCATTCTTAGCTCTGAGTTCAGCGACTTCGAAGCGCCAGGCGGACGGAACAAATCCTTTGCCACAGTCATTGCCCGGAAACCACGCATCCAATGAAGCTGGGGCCAAACTACGACGCGCGGGTCATCGATTTGCGGGAATGCTGCCAATTCCATTTTGGCATTGTTGCGATTCCTTAACGAAAGGATGGGCCAATGACGGCGACACCACCGATTCTATTGAACAAACAGTACGCGGAGCCGACGGTGTTTACTGCCGAGAACCTGCTTCGCGAGGCGAGGCGGCAGAAGTCACTCACGCGGGTGCACGTTCCCCGAATTTGTGTGCTTGACCCCGACGGCGATATCGTGCGCTGGCTGGTCCGCACCCAGGGCATCGAGCGCGACGCCGGGTGGGCATGCTATCACACCGACCTGTATGCATTCACGCACGAGGGTACTCGCTTCGGTATCATCGGGTGTGCAGTCGGTGCATCATTCGCCGTCCTGGTCGCCGAAGAACTGTTTGCATCCGGCTGTGAATTGCTTGTCAGTGTGACGTCGGCCGGGCAGATCGTCCGCATCGGCGATCCGCCATACTTCATTCTCATTGAAAAGGCCCTGCGCGATGAGGGGACAAGTTATCACTATCTTCCGCCTGAGGACTTCAGCCACGTTGCGCCAAACCTCCTGTCGATGCTGGACGATGTGTTCTTACACGCACCTGTTGCAGTGTACCGCGGCGCGACGTGGACAACTGATGCCCCGTTCCGAGAGACGGAGACCGCCATTGCGCATTGCCGGGACCTGGGCATTATGGCCGTCGAGATGGAAGCCGCCGCCCTTTACGCGTTTGCGGGGGCAAGACAAAAAGCGGTTGTCTGCTTTGCGCACGTGACCAACCAGATGGCCCGCGCTGAAGACGATTTCGAGAAGGGGGCCGACGGCGGGAGTCAGGATGCGCTGCAGGTGGTGGCTCTCGCGGCCCACGCATGGCGGAGCCGTCAAGCCGCATGAGCGTACGCGTCTCATCATTGAACAAGGCGGCAAGCAGCCGCCTAAACGTGGCATAACAACGCCTCGAGAGGGACAAGGGTTACAAGGAAACGACCTGCATGAAAGACCATACGGCGCCCGAGATAAAACCCATAGAGCCGAAACCGGTAACCGTCGATGCGGGAAAAAGCGCGCTCCTCGTTCTGGAACTCAGTCAATATTTGGAAGACCCTGAATATTTTGCCGCTCCCCTTGTGCCGGGGGTAACCGGATTGCTGGAAAGGGCGCGAGCTGCCGGGGTATTGATCGTATTTACCGTTCCCCATCCTTTTAAGGGAACGCCGCATGGACGCGTGTATTCCGGCTTTGACAGAAGGCCGCACGAGCCCGTTTTTTTCCCTTCCGGTTTTGACAAGTTTTCCGATGGACAGTTACAGGGCCTGCTCGGCCTCTACGATATCGACACGCTTATTATGACCGGTTGCAAGGCAAACATGGCGGTGCTCTATACCGCCACGCGCGCCGTCACGCAATATAAGTACGATGTCGTTATTCCCGTGGACGGGATTGCGGCAACGACGGAGTATGAAAAGGAATACACCCTTTACCAGTTCAGAGCTTACCCGGACGGATCTCCGCGGCGCTTTACCTATACCACCCTCGATGCGATCAGTTTCAAAGCGGCCGAGTAACGAGCAAATTATTTCCTGCCGAGAGTCTCGCGAGCCGGAGGATAATAGGAAGGTGCGTTCTTCAAAGAAAAGCGTGGTTATAAATTCGTCATATTCTCGTCATATTTTCTTGACATGCAAGCGCCTTTTTCATAAACTCGCCCCATAAAAAAAGAAAGTTTTTATCGAACAAACAAGCAAGCAAAGCAGAAATTTTAAACGTATTTGAAACTCAATTATCTCCAGAAATGATACCGGGTGCCGTGCCAATGTCGGAGATACGCGTTGCGCTGCTTCACTGTGAAGTCGCAAATTCAGGGTTTTTGAAGATCGATAACATCGGTTCGGGTGTTGGTATCGTCATTTTTGACAAGGTCCGCCATATAGGGGCGGGGCTTCATTTCCTTGCGCACCATTCCGGGGACAACAAACCCCATAATCCATTCATGTATGCCAATACGGCAATTCCCCAGGCTCTCGTCGACATCAAGGAAAAAGGGGGGAGCGCTCCATTTTCTGTGGCCCTTGCAGGCGGCGCCGCCATGCTGAAGATGCAGGAAGCGCAGAATCCGGGGAAGCAACTCATAGAGGCTGCCAAGGAGGCCCTGAATAAGGTCGGCCTTCAGGTCACGCTTGAAGAAACGGGCGGCACCAATATCCGTTGCATAGTTCTGGATATTGATGCCGGAAAAATCAAGATCACCTGAGACCTTACAGAAGGGAGGCAGAATTGAAGGTCGTATGTCCCACGTGCCGCAGGTCATTCAACATGCCGGAGGAGCGGCTTCCCAAGGGAGAGACCGTTCTCTTTCCCTGTCCCATCTGCAAGGGCATGATCGGGCTTGATCTTCGATCGGGCTCTGCCACAGAACCGTCCCCCCCATCCGGGGAAGCGGCAGCAGGGGAAAAAGGGGCCGAGATTCGGTTTGCCCCTGTGGCTGAGGGGTTGCCCCGTGGCGAGGAGTTGAAAAAGAAGATCCTCCGGACGGTCAAGGACATTCCTCCCATGCCCCAGACAACGTTCAAGGCCCATGAGCTCATCAAGGACCCGAACACGAACTTTGAAGATCTGGCGAAGGTGCTGGAAACAGACCAGGCCATTGCTGCCCGTGTCCTCAGGATGGCAAATTCCCCTTACTACGGCATGAGCGGCAGCGTTTCCTCTCTGAAACACGCCGCAGCGGTATTGGGCTTGAAAACCCTTGAAGAACTCATTGTCATGGCAGGGAGCACCAAGACGTTGAGCAAGCGGCTGGAAGGATATGGTCAGGAGGCAGGGGATCTCTGGCAGCATTCCCTGGGGGTAGCCTTTGGCTCCAAGATCATTGCTACGAGGAAAAATCCCAGCATCGCGAACGATGCCTTTTCCGCAGGCCTGATCCACGACGTGGGAAAGCTGGTTTTGGACTCCTATATCCGGGAAAGGGAGCAGGCCTTTCAGGCATTTCTGTCCGGTGGGACGGAAACCTTTGTCAACGCTGAAAGACATATTCTGGGATTTGATCACGGAGAGATCGCCTATGAGCTTTGCACGACCTGGCATGTGCCCCCGGCCCTTGCCGCAGCCATCCGATACCACCACTTTCCTTCAGGGTCTTATGGTAATCAACTAACCTCTATTGTTCACACGGCCGACGTCATTGCAATGATGAGCGGCATGGGCGCCGGCATTGACGGCATGCAATATCACTTAGACGAAGATATTGTGGCCAAACTGGGGATCAAGCCCGATGAGTTGAGCACAATCATGCTGATGGTGGTAGAGGCCGTTCAAGCGATCTCGGCAGATATGCTCCGAACCTAAGGGTTCTTTATCATCTGGCCGGGGAAAACTTCTATGGGGATCATCAACGTAATTACCCCTGGGAGGCGTATATACCGCCAGAACGCCATATAAACTCGCAGCGCGCAACGTGCGCGCTGCGAGTTTACTGCGCAGGCCTGCATTTTTCGGTTAATACTGATACGATGTGGCTATCTTTTTGGTCTTTTCCTGCCCCTTCCAGTATTCGATGCGTTCACGCACGAAGCTTAACCAACCGTCAATGTCGCCGGCTTTGTGGCCCTTGGAGAGCAGGTCTTTCTTGTAGTCTTCAATAACCGGCTCGGCCGCTTTTATCCACCTGGCGCTTTCCGAATCGGAGATAGGCACAATCTGGCCGCCCTGGGTTATAAAGAAATCCCTGCCCGCGATATCGACATTATTCCACTCAACCGCCCACCGTTCCGTAAACTCCCGAGAAAATTCGTCAATGACCTTCTGGACGTCGGAGGGAAGGCTGTCCCATTTTTGCCTGTTCATCACCACGTAGAAGCAATAGGCGCTTCCCACCTTCCATGATGCGGTGACGTATTTCAGCACTTCGCCTGTCTTAAAGCCCTTAAGCGTTTCGAGGGGAAGCAAGGCGCCTTCGATAACTCCCCTTTTCAACGAATCGTAAAGGTCCGGCGTCTCAATAGGGATCGGCGTGGCGCCGAGCGCCTTCACTACATCTCCAAGCCTCCCCGTGCCTCTGAGTTTGAATCCCTTCATGTCTTCCAATGTCTTTACCGGCTTGTTAAGCGTCTGGACGACGTTGATGGGAGAAGTGCTCAACATGAGCACATGGTAGGCATCGAAGTCTTTCGGCTTGAATTTGTTATGAAAGTCGTTGGCTACGTGCGTCGCTATCCAACTGCTGGGGAAACCGAGGGGTAATTCCATGATCTCCATGACGGGGAAACGTCCCCGCGTATAGGAGAGGTTCGACAGGCCGATATCGGCAATGCCGGAGGTTACGCCGGCAGCCATCTTGGGAGCCGCAAGCAGCGTGCTGCCGGTGTACTGGGTCAATTCCACCTTGCCGGCAAGCTTCTTGCTCAGTTCTTCGGAGAACTTGCCCATCATGACCGAATTCATGTGGGTGGGCGGAAAATAATTTGCAAACTTGAGCTTGATTGCTTCCGCTGCAAAAGCTGAAGAATACGCTGAAAATACCATTGAAACCAGAAACGCCGTTAATCCTGCTTTTCTTCTCATGATGCTCCCTCCTTTTTAAAGGTATTTTTCATGACGGTTCCTTACCGGCATTTATTCAATATCACTGCCGCACGTAAAGCGGCTCTTTCACTCCGGCATTATTTGTAAAAGAGCGAGGGCAGCCACAGGGCGAGCTGTGGAAATAGGAACAGAAGGCCCCAGACCAGGACGAGAGAAATCAGGAAGGGGGCCACGCCTTTATATATCTCGCCCAACGGCGCTTTGGTTATGTTCTTTACCACGAAGACGCAGATTGCAACCGGCGGGATAACGACCCCGATCATGACGACCACGCCGATCACGATGCCGAACCAGAGGGGATTAAACCCCAACTTCTGCACCGCCGGGTAGAAGATCGGCGTGGCAAGGATCATAAATGCCAGGTCATCAATGAAAGAACCTCCAATCTCGTAGATGATGCAGATCATGATCATGATGATATAACGGTTAAAAGGCAATCCCACCAGCCAGTCTGCCGTTTTGTGAGGAATATTGGTCACCGTTATGAAATGGCCGAGTATGGTGGAGCCTGCAATGAGCATCAGGATCATTCCGGCGGTGCGCAGGGACTCCGTGACGGATAGGGCGTATCCCCGGAACTTCATATCTCCCCTGATGACCGCGAGGACAAGAACGGCAAACGTGCCCACCGCCCCTGCCTCGGTAGGGGTGAAAAAGCCGCTCATGATTCCTCCGACGACGATGAGAAAAACAAGACCGATCCAGAAGACCTCAGGCAAAGAATGCATCCGTGCCTTCCAAGAGGATCTCTCCGACAGGGGGGCAATCCTCGGATTGATTTTTGCCCATGCGTAAATAATGGCAAGGAAGAAGAAAGCGATAATAAATCCCGGAATGATCCCCGCCAGGAAAAGCTGTCCGATGGATTGTTCGGTTATTATCCCGAAGACGATGAGGACGACGCTCGGCGGTATGATGCAGCCGAGCGTGCCTACGGTGGCAACGATGCCGGTAGAGAGCTTCCTGTCGTAACCGTACCGGTCCATTTCCGGGATTGCCACGCTGGCAAACGTTGCCGACGTTGCCGCCGAGGAGCCGCAAATGGCCTTGAAACCCGTGGCGCCCAGAACGGTAGCCATTGCCAGGCCGCCGGGGATATGGCCGATAAACTTGTGGGCGGCGGCGTAGAGCCTCACCGCCATGCCGGCATTAAAACCGATCTGACCCATCAGGATAAAGAGGGGAAAGACCGTAAAACCGTAATTCGTTATGACATCGTAGATGTCCCGCCCGGCGAGCTGCATGGCGGCAGAGAAGCCATTCAGATAGGCAAACCCTCCCAAGCCGACGATCGCCATGGCGAAACCCAGCTCGATGCCCGTTGCGAAAAGAAGAAACAGCAGGGACAAAGCTATCAGGCCTATCGTGATCTCGCTCATATTACTCCCTCCAGATTTTTACGATTTCCAGGACAAATACCAGGCATTCGATAAAGCAGCACACCCCTACACAATAGGCTATGGGGAAGAAGGGTATCTTCAGCGTGGACGACACCTCGCCCGATGTATGGAACTCGCTGCCGATCAGGAAGAGATTGTAACCTAAGATAACAAACAGGATGATGCACAGAACCCGCGTAAAGGTATTCAGGAGGGCCCTGTGCCTTTCGGAGAGCATTTCCAGGATAAATTCCATGTAAACATGCCCCCGGTCTAAAGAGACTTTGGGGATGCTGAAACCGATCACGACGGCAAGCGATAAGGATACCAACTCATAAGCGCCCAGAATGGGGCGACCGCCGGCCCGCATGAGGACGTCGGCGACGGTCAGTAACATCATGAACGTGAGGGCCGCGCCTGCGATGACATTGAGGATTTTTGCCACGGTCCTGATAACATTTTCCCCTGTGCTTTCCATTATGCCTCCTTACCTTCTGCTTTACCCCGCTTCTTGCGCAGGCCCTCCAGAACCATAGCGGGGGTTACGGGCAGCCGGTGAAATTCCACGCCGATGGCATCCGCTATGGCGTTGACGATCGCCGGCGCCGGAGCAAGCTGCGTTCCCTCGCCCGCCTCCTTGGCGCCGAAAGGTCCCAGCGGGTCGTCGGTGTCGATATGCACGGATTCCATTTCCGGCATCTCCATGAGGGTGGGGAAGCCATAATCCAGGAAGGAAGGGTTGGGCTGCTGGCCGTCGATACAGGTGGAATCCTCGTACAGGGCCTGTCCCATCCCCCCCATGATGCTCCCTTCAAGCTGTCCCTCTACCAGCATGGGATTGATCGGCTGTCCGCAGTCATGGGCGGTGACCATCTTGATCACCGTCACCTTTCCCGTCTCCGTGTCCACCTCCACCTCCGCCGCCTGGGTCATGAAGGAGTAGTTCGGGCTGAAATTTCCGTTTTTCGTGAGGAGTGACGTTGGCTGTTCCGCCGGAGGGAACCACGCCCCCCGACCGACGATGGGGAGGGGATTGTCCGCATACTGATAGGCCTGCAGGGCATCATTCAGGCTCATTCCCCTGTCGGGGTTGCCCTTGACCCAGATGCGGCGGTCTGCAGCAGTCAGATCGTCAATATTTGCCTCCAACTGACCGGCCACGAACTGAAAAAGTTGCCCTCGCACGTCATTGGCTGCAAGGAGCGCAGCGTTTCCTGCCCGCACCGTTACTCCCGAGCCGAAGGTCCCCGCGTCCAGCGGGCAGAGACCCGTGTCCGCCGCCGTGATCCGGATGTCTTCCATGGGGATGCCCAACTGTTCCGCCACGATCTGGCAGATAACGGTCTCCGCGCCCTGTCCGATGTCCGCTGCGCCCGACAGCACATTCACACGTCCTTCGCGGGTAAGCTGGACAACGGAGCCGGAAGAGAGGTGGGCCATGTTGGCCACTCCGGAAGGGAACGACGCGCCCGCGAGCCCGACGCCCCGGCCAAAGGGCAGCTTGCCGCGTTTCTTCTCCCAGCCGATGGCCCTGGCGGCTTCCTTCACGCTGTCGGCAAAGCCGCAGGTGTTGATGATGAAGCCTGCCGGATGAGGCTCGCCGGCCTGGATGGCGTTTCGTATCCGCATCTCTGTGGCATCCACCCCGATCCGTCCGGCGATCAGATCAATCTGACGCTCGATCGCGAAGCGGGCCTGGGGAATGCCGTGCCCGCGCATGGCGCCGCCGGTCGGTTTGTTGGTGTACACGTGGTAGCCCTCATAGAGAAGATTTTCGATCCGGTAGGGAATCATGATGAAGAAGCAGGACAGCGTAATCATGAGCGGCGCGGTGGAATTGTACGCCCCCCCGTCCGCGTGGGCCTTGATCTGTTGGGCCAGAATCTTGCCGTCCTTGGCAACGCCGGTCTTCACGGTGATGTACATGGGATGGCGCTGCCGGGTGTTCTGGAACACCTCTTCCCGTTCGTACACGAACTTGACGGGCCGCAGCAGTTCCCGGGCAAACCAGCAGGCGCAGAAGTCCTTGGCGAACATGTCGAGTTTCCCTCCGAATCCGCCCCCCACCTTCGGCTTGATCACCCGGACTTTGTTTTCGGGAATCAGAAGCGTGGTTGCCAGATTCCGCTTGAGGAAGTAGGGGATCTGGGTAGCCGACCAGATCGTCAGATCGCCGCCTTGGGGATCGAACTGGGCCAGTGCGGCGTGGGGTTCCAGAGGAGCATGGTTTACGGCCTGGGAGAAGAAGGAATCCTCGAAGACATAGTCCGATTGTGCAAAGGCCTTCTCTACATTTCCCCATTCCTTCCGTATGGAGGCGCTGGCATTGTTGGGAACGTTGTCATGGATGACCGGGGCGCCTTCCTTAATGGCATCCAGGGGATCAAAGACCGCATCAAGCGGTTCATACTCAACCCGGATCAGCCGCACCGCTTCCTCGGCTGTTGCCGGGTCTATTGCCACCACCGCCGCCACTTCGTCGCCGATATACCGCACCTTCTCCCGTGCCAGCGCGTGCTCGTCCTTTGCCTTGGGAACGATGCCGTATGTCCGGTCGGGGATGTCCCGACCCGTGAGAACGCCCTTCACGCCGGGCAGCGCAAGCGCCCGGCTCACATCCACATGGAGGATGCGGCCATGGGGAATGGTGGAGCGGACAAAGCGTCCGTGCAGCATCCCCGACAGCTCCAGATCGTCGGTATATTGGGCCTGTCCCATGGCCTTGGCCGCGGCATCGTGCACGGGGAACCGTCGTCCCACTACATTGAGAACTTTCATTGGTCACCTCCCTGGCTTTTTCCCGCGGCAGCTTCCACGGCCTCCAGGATCTTGACGTAGCCCGTGCAACGGCACAGATTCCCGGCCAGATTGCTTCGGATCTCTTCCCGGTTAGGGCTTGGGACTTCAGCAAGCAATGCGGTGGCGCTCATGATGAAGCCCGGGGAGCAATATCCGCACTGGATCGCCCCGAGCTCCACGAAGGCCGTCTGGACCGGCGAGAGTTTTCCGTCCCGGGCAAGCCCCTCGATGGTCCTGATATCCCGGCCTTCCGCGTCCACGGCCAAGGTCAGACAGGAGAGCACCGCTTCGCCGTCGAGAAGCACCGTGCAGGCGCCGCAGGCGCCTACGTCGCAACCGCGCTTGGTTCCTCTCAGAAAGGCCTTCTCCCGAAGGGCCTCCAGGAGTGTCATATTTGGAGTACCGGCGATCTCATAGATGTCGCCGTTGATCTTCAGTTCCAGGATGTTCTTTTTTGTCATCGGTTTTTCCTCCTTCTTTCCGGTTCAGGAGATGGCCCGCATGGCCTTTACGAAAAGGGCGCCGGTCAATTCACGCTTGAACGAGACGGGGTGAACGGACGTCGGGGCAATGTGCGCCGCCTTGACTGCAAGAGCGGCCGCTCGCGACAGGGATTTATCCGTAATTTTCTTTCCCTGCAATTCCGCTTCCAGTTCCGCCGTCCTGACGGGCATCCGGTCCACACCGGTCACGGCTGCCCGAACGCTGCCATCTCCCCGCCAGACCGCAACGCCCACGATCGGAAAATCGATCGATCCCCTGATGCTGAACTTCTCATAGCGCGACTTGCCCTCGGCCGACGCCTCCGGGATGATCACGGCGGTTACGAACTCACCCGGTCCGAGGGCGAGGGGGGATCGTCCGTCTCCGGAATAGATATCGGCAAGGGGCGCCTCCCGCGGACCCTGAGGTCCGACGATCCGGACGGAACTGTCGAGGACGAGCAGGGCAGGCGCGACATCGCCGCTGTAGGTGGAAAAACAGGCGTTCTTCTTGCCGATCACGTGACAGTCTTCCCCGCCCGCCTTGAAACAGATACTCCGGGTCTGTCGCCATTGCCAGGATTGATTGAAAAAACGACACCGGGTATTCTGGCAGATGTTGCCTCCAAGAGTGCCCATGGCCTGGTGGCGGTAAGACCCGACGGACATCGCTGCCTGAACCAGTGCCGGAAACTTCCGCCCCAGTTCCGCATCTTGCCGGATATCTTTCAACGTTGTCGTCGTTCCGATGACCGTGGCCTTGCCTTCGCGGCGGACGCCCCTGAGTGCCGGAATCTGTTGCACGCTTACCAGAACATCCGGCATCTCGACGCGGTGCTTCATGTTCACCAGCAGGTCGGTGCCCCCTGCCAGCACTTTTGATCCGGAACTCCCGACGAGGGCATTCACCGCTCCGTCAAGGTCGGTTGGCTTTCGATGGGTAAATAGGGGTAAACGCATTCGGGGACCTCCTTTGCCTTAACTATTTCAAGGGTTATTTCTTTACAATCGCGCACGACTCACCCGGCCGCCCGGAGCTTATTCTCGATTTCTTTTTTCAGCGTTTGCTTATCCACTTTCTGTGCGCCTGTGTATGGCATGGCGGCTATACACTCGATCCGTTCCGGAAGCTGAAGAACAGAAGCCTTCTGTCCTTTCAAAAAGGAGATGATCTCATCAAAGGTAAGTTCCACTCCGGCTTTGGGCTCGATATAGGCGCAAACCCTCTCTCCCATAAGGGGATCAGGCATAGGGATCACGGCCACGGCCGCCACGCCCGGATGACCGTTGATGAGTTTCTCTATTTCCGTGGCGCTGATGCTCTCACCGCCCCGGTTGATCATTTCCTTGATGCGGCCCGTGAGGGTGACGTAGCCTCTCTCATCCATCATGGCAAGGTCGCCGGTTCGGAAGAATCCGTCCCGGGTAAACGCCTTCCTGTTCTCCTTGGGGTTCCGGTAGTAGCCCGTAAATACACCGGGTCCTTTTAGCACCAGTTCCCCTTGCCTGTTGGGGGGAAGTTCATTTCCCGCTGCATCAATGACCTTGTAGGTATCGTAAGGACACGTGGGTCTCCCCACGCAACTGCAGATCGTCTCCAGAGAGTCGGTAGGGCGCGTAATGGTCGTCATTCCCTCGGTTGCGCCATAGCCGTTGTAGACCTTCATGCCCAGCCTTTTCATTACATCCCTGACGAGTTCGGGGTGGCTCACACCGCCTGCGCTGTGCATCTTTTTCAGGCAGCTCAAGTCATACTTGTCCAGGTCCTTGTACTGGAGCAGCCTCTGTCCCAAGGTGGGGACCCAGATGATGGAGGTCACCTTCTCCCTCGTGATGGTCTCGCATATGTCCTTATCGTCCGTGGAATCCAGGAATACGACCTTTCCCATGGTGATAACGCTTCCGATGAAGCCCTTGGAGAATGACAGGTCATGACCTATGGGGCCGGCGATCAGGTTAACGTCCTCGTCGTTCTGTTCCCAGGACCGGGAGCAGAACTCGGTGCCTGTAATCAGACTGTTGTGTGTGCGGGGTACAATTTTTGGCACCCCGGTTGTTCCCCCGGTTGTCCCCATGTGAGCCACATCCATGGGATCAGGCCGACGCCTCGCAAGGCGGGCCAGGTTCTTCTCCGTCAACGGGGTTTCCTCGATCAGTTTTTCGAGGCTCGGGAAGGCATGCGCATTGCCTTCTCCCCGAACGGTGATGACATTCTTAAGTCCCCGGCGCGTTTCCCGGACATCATTGATGATGGGAATATAATCGGTATTTTTGTATCGGGAGGGAACAATCCAGGAGGTGGCCCCCGTAAGGTCGATCAGGTGATTGATCTCAAACTGGCGCAGCCGGTCAATCAGCAGGACCGTGATGGCGCCAATTTTTTGAACGGCAAAATAGGCGAAAACAAATTCGTTCCAATTGGGAAGCTGAATCAGCACCCGATCCAGGGGGCGGATTCCCAAGTTCATCATGCCTATGGCGAGCCGGTCGGTTTTGTCCCGCGCCTTTCCATAGGTAAGACGCGTTTTCCGGTCCACAAAGGCCTCTTTATCCGGGTGAATATCCGCCGCCCTGTCAAGGATATCCCCGAATGTCAGACCTGACCACCACCGAAACCGGTTGTATTTCTCGGCGTCCTTTTTTTTATACGGTGCAAATCCTTCAAGAGACCTCGCCATGTTTCACCCCCCATGCCGATGAAAAATTATGCCAGGGAAAAGCGGAGATTGATCTCCGCTGCAATCCCTTTCAGAAGCCTGGAAAATTTGGGCGCCGCGTCTTCCGCTACCTGCCGCTTCAGCCCCACAGCCCATATGGCCGCGTGAACTCCTTCTCTCTGAGTTTTCAGCGGCACGGCAAAGGCAATGACTCCCTCAATGTATTCCTCTTTGTCAAAGGCGATCCCTTCTTCGCGCACCTTTATGATCGCCTTCCTGTACTCTGCCTTGTCCACACAGGTCTGAGGCGTGAACTTCCGCAGCTCGTTTCCCGCAAGAATCCTGTCAAGTTCTGAATCGGGAAGCTGAGCCAAAAGCGCCTTGCCGCCTGCCCCGGCAAGCAATGGCATGCGCATCCCCACTTCCGAGGATATTTTCATGTCAAAGGCGTCGTCCACCCTGTCCACAATGACCGCCCTGAGATCGGAGCGGATGCCCAGAAAGGCGGATAATTTCGTTTCCCTATTTATCTTTTCCAGGAAAGGATGAACGGTCTGTATAAGCTCCGACCCCTTGCCGGCCTCCCTGCCCAGCAAATAGAGATCCGTGCCGAACCGGAACTTGTTATCCGATCCCGCCTCAAGCATTCCCAGTTCACAGAGGGTGTAAACGGTGTTGAAAACAGTGCTCTTGTTATAAGTCAGGGCTTTGGATATCTCGCTTATGCCCATGGATTTTCCTGATTCGGCAAGGAAGTTCAGGATGCGGAAGCATTTCTCCACAGCCGGAACCCTTTTAAATTTTCCATTCACCGCAGATATGTCCTCGAAAGATTGTTCTCTATATAAAACAATTGGGCTCCATAATAAACGGCAAGTGTAAAGATGTCAAGAAAATTTTCAAAATTTTCAAATCGAGGAATAAATCGAGGAATAAATCTTGCCGGAATTAGAATCATTGATATAATATGGCAGAGTGCAGTGTTGACGTCCCGTGATTTTGTAGAGTTCCGCATGAGCTCATTATTATTTAAGCGGACCTTTGTGGAAGAAGAAATTATGATGCGGAGGTTGATGATGAAAAGGACGGTAATAACATGCTTGTTGTTGGTATCAATGACAATTGCCGGCTGCGCTACGATGGAAAATGTGAAGGGTTCGATTTCTACGCAGGTGGCGGCGATAACCTCAAACGTAGATCCGAAGCTCGTGGCGCAGGTGCCGGAAGACAAGCGCGGCGAATTTCCCAAGGCTGAGTTTGCCGTCAACGTCGCCAAAGAGAAATTGAAGCTGGCGCAAATGAAAACCGATTTGGCGGCAAAGCAGAAAAAGTTGGCCGATTCGGAAGAAGATATGGTCAGTATAAGTCAGAAGGATGCCAACCTCGACTACGATATGGTGAAGCTAAAAGCCGTCGTTGCCTCCGGAGTGGGCAAGCAGGAAGAAAACATCAAGACAGAAACAAACCTGAAGTTAAAGAAAGTCGACTTGCAGAGCGACCGCATCAAGGCCGAGGCGAACATGGCGGCCACCAAACGGCAGATTGACGATCTCGTGGAAAAGATCAAGGTACAGGATGAGATCATCAAGGCTTTGAAATAGGATAACGTCAGCATGGAGATAGGCATCCTTGGGATGCCTATCTCCATTAACGCTTACTCCGAGCGATGAAGCCTGTTATT
>CAZTLA010000012.1:0-31813 GCA_964614365.1 uncultured Syntrophales bacterium
GAACCGGCGTATCGAATTCCTCGCTCATGGCGAAGGCGATTGCCGTAAATTCCTTTGCCTCGGCGGAATCGGCCGGTTCCAGCATGGGCACCTTGGCGGCAAAGGCATAATTCCGGTTGTCCTGTTCGTTCTGGGAGCTGTGCATTTCCGGGTCATCGGCAGTAACGATGACGAGCCCTCCCTTCACGCCCGTATAGGCGGAGGTAAACAACGGGTCCGCCGCCACGTTCAGCCCCACGTGCTTCATGGCTGCCAGCGCCCGCGCACCCGCAAAAGACGCGCCGAGCGCCACTTCCAGGGCTACCTTTTCGTTGGGGGCCCATTCCGTGTATACGTCTTCGTACCGGGAAAGATTCTGGATGATTTCCGTGGACGGGGTGCCGGGATAGGCGGAGGCGACGCGCACCCCGGCCTCCCAGGCGCCGCGGGCGATGGCCTCGTTTCCTGAAAAAAGCATTTTTTCTTTCAACGGTTTATTCCTTTCCGGTTGCTCAAACAGAACCGGACGCGCAGTCCTTCGCTGAGAAGAACGGGTTTTGTTGTTCGGGAAGATAAGAGAAAGGGAGTTGCATGTCAAGAAAAAATGCTCCCGCGATAACGATACGCTTGACGGGCATTACGCTCGGTCATTTTTTGAGCCCTGCGGTTTTCATATTGACACCCGTTTTCCCCCATGTTAGTTACCCTGGGAATTCCCGCATATTCAGCGAAAAGGCCGATGAAACCACTACGCAAAGGTTGTGCAAATCTCAAGGGAGGCAGCATTGACATTTCAGCAGTTGATATTCGCCCTGGAAAGATACTGGGATAGCCAGGGATGCGTTATCCAGCAGCCCTACGACATGGAGGTCGGCGCCGGCACGTTCCATCCGGCGACGTTTCTCCGGGCTTTGGGGCCGGAACCGTGGCGGGTTGCCTATGTGGAGCCTTCGCGCCGACCGACGGACGGACGGTATGGCGAAAACCCCAACCGGCTTCAGCATTATTACCAATACCAGGTCATCATGAAGCCATCGCCCCTCGATATCCAGGATCTGTACCTCGCCTCCCTCCGGAGCTTCGGCATCGACCCGCTTGATCACGATATCCGTTTCGTGGAAGACGACTGGGAATCTCCCACCCTCGGGGCCTGGGGGCTTGGGTGGGAAGTGTGGCTGGACGGCATGGAGATATCCCAGTTTACCTACTTCCAGCAGGTGGGCGGATTCGATTTGAAACCCATCTGCGCCGAGCTGACCTATGGCATCGAGCGCATCGCCATGTATATCCAGGGCGTGGACAATGTGTACGATCTTCAATGGAACGACACCATTCGGTACGGGGATATCCATCATCAGAGCGAGGTCGAGTTTTCCACCTATAATTTCGAAATTGCCGACGTGGAGATGCTGCGGCTGCTGTTTAACCGCTACGAAGGGGAAGGCGTGCGCCTAATCGAAAAAGGGCTGGTGCTGCCCGCCTACGATTACTGTCTGAAATGCTCCCATATCTTCAATCTCCTGAACGCGCGCGGCGCTATCAGCGTGGCCGAGCGCACGGGCTACATCGGGCGCGTGAGGAACCTGGCAACGCTCAGCGCCGCGGGTTACCTGAAGCAGCGCGAGGAAATGGGATACCCGCTTTTGAAAAGGGAATGGAATGAGTAAGGAACTATTACTGGAAATCGGGACGGAGGAGATTCCCGCCGCGTTTTTATCGAAGGCCCTCACGGATATGGAAGAAATGATCCGGAAGGAGCTTGATTCCCGGCTCATAAGCCATGGGAATATCCGGACCATGGCCACCCCGAGAAGACTTGTTCTGCACGTCTCCGACGTGGCGGAAAAGCAGCAAGACCAGGTCCTGGAAAAAATGGGTCCGGCGAAACGGGTGGCCTTCGATAAGGACGGCAATCCTTTGCCAGCGGCTTTGGGCTTTGCCCGGGGCCAGGGTGTTGACGTCTCGGCATTGGAAACGATCACCACCGAAAAAGGCGAGTATCTCTGTGCGAGAAAAGAGATTGCCGGTGAGGACACGAGGGACATTTTGCCGGTCCTGCTTCCGGCCTTCATCACTTCCATACCCTTCAGGAAATCAATGCGCTGGGCGGACTTCAGCCTGCGCTTCGCACGGCCCATCCACTGGATACTTGCCCTTTACGGCGACGAGACGATCCCCTTTTCGATCGAGACCATTGCAAGCGGCAACAGATCGTACGGGCACCGCTTCATGAGTCCCTCCGCGTTTGAGGTTAAGGATTTTTCCCACTACCTCGCAAAAACGAGAGAAAACTATGTAATCCCCGATCCGGAAGAGCGCAGGACGATCATCCTTGCGGAGGCGGAAGAAGCCGCCCGGCGGGTGGGGGGCGGCATTCTCAGAAACGATGAACTCCTGGAAACGGTAACCCATATCGTGGAATATCCGACGGTGATCTGCGGCAGCTTCGATGCGAAGTACCTGTCGCTGCCCCGGGAAGTCCTTGCCACCTCCATGATGTCTCACCAAAAATATTTCCCCGTAGCCGGCAAGGAGGGGAATCTGCTGCCCTACTTCGTTGCCGTGAGCAATACCCCGGCCCGCGATCCCGCCGTCGTCCGGAAAGGAAACGAAAAGGTCATACGCGCCCGTCTTTCCGACGCTGCTTTCTTCTTCGAGGAGGACCGGAAGATTTCCCTTGAAAAACGCGTCGAGCGCCTGCGCAGCGTGGTCTTCCACTCCCTGCTGGGCACCTCCTACGAAAAGATCATGCGTTTCCGCGAGCTGGCGGCAGCCATTGCGCGACGGATAAACCCGGTCTTGTCGAAAAAGGTCCACCGGACGGCGACCCTGGCAAAAGCCGACCTCGATACGCAGATGGTCGCCGAATTTACCGACCTGCAGGGGATCATGGGCCGTGAATACGCCCTCCTCGACGGCGAAGACCCCGTTACGGCCAGGGCCATTTACGAGCACTATCTTCCGCTCAGCGCGGGAGGCGAGTTGCCCCTCACGGACGAGGGGGCCATCGTGGGCATTGCCGACAAGATGGACACCATCGTGGGATTCTTCGGCGTCAACCTGATTCCCACCGGCGCCGCCGATCCCTATGCCCTGCGGCGGCAGGCCCTGGGCATTATCAATATCCTGCTCGATAAGAAGTATCCCCTTCAACTGGACAATCTGGTGAACGAAAGCCTTCAACTGCTGAAAGGCCTGTTGAAGAGGACGCCGGACGAAGTGAAAGCGGACGTTCTGGATTTTTTCCGGGCCCGGTTTGAGAACCAGTTGGTTTCCCAGGGACGCCCCTACGACGTCGTTGACGCCGTCCTTGCCGCAGGATCGAATGACATCGTGAGTGCGTTCAGAAAGATTGCAGCGATGGAGGAGTTCACGTCCCACGCGGATTACGAACCTCTTGCGGTTGCCTTCAAACGCGTGGTGAACATCAGCCGGGATTTCAGCGACGGATCGGTCGATCCCGGCCTTTTCGAGGGCGATGCGGAGAAGAACCTCTACAACGCATTTCTCCACGTGAGAGAACGTGTCTCGGTTCACGTCAACGCCGACGATTATTCTTCCGCGCTGAGGGAAATTGCCGGTTTGCGCACGCCGGTGGATGCGTTTTTCGAAGGCGTTCTCGTTATGGCGGAGAATGAGAAAATCAGATTCAACCGGCTCTCCCTCTTGAAGGAAATCTCCGCCCTGTTCCATCGCATAGCGGATTTTTCCCGTATCGTAACGGCTTCCGGATGAAACGGGCGCTTTTGCAGGTTACTGAAAAAGTCGATTTAACCGGCTGCTCAACGAAAATTTTTCCTGATCTTCCTGCCGAGGTCCGCCAGTAAATCGTGACGGGTCAGGTCATAATAAATCGGCGTGACGGTTATCATGCCCCGTGCGAGCGCATTCACGTCGGAATCGTCGTCCTCGCAGGTGGAATTCCTCGTTTCGCCGGCTAGCCAGTAATAACTGTTTTCCCGTGGATCGACTCTTTTTTCGAAGAATTCAACCTGCTGCGACCTGCCCTGTTTCGTCACGGCGATCCCCTTGATTTCCTCTTCCGGAAGCGCCGGCACATTGACGTTGATGGCAACGTTTTTCACGGGGTGATTTTCTCTGATAAAGGAAGCCATCTTCCTTGCAAATCCGGCAGCGACGGAGAAATCGGCGTCCCGGTGCGTGTCCAGGGAAACCGCCATGGAGGGCACTCCCATGATCGCCCCTTCCGTGGCGGCCGACACGGTTCCCGAATAGAGCACGTTGATGCCCACGTTGGAGCCGCGGTTGATTCCCGACACGACAAGGTCGACGGGCCTTCCTGCAAGTTCCTTGATGCCGATCTTGACGCAGTCGGCCGGCGTTCCCGCCACGGCGTAGCCGAGAAACTTGCCGTTCTTGTAGGCGCGCCGCACCATGAGAGGGCGAAAAATGGTGATCGCGTGGCCCACGGCGCTCTGTTCAATTTCCGGGGCCACGATAAGACATTCCGCATCTTTTGAAAGTTCCCGGTAGAGGGTGCTCAAGCCCTTGGCATATATGCCGTCGTCATTCGTAAGGAGGTACATAAGGTTTTCAATTGCCCTTTCATTATTTGATCTGCACGATCTGCCCGTTTCTGATCGTGAGCAAGAACGAATCCTTTTCCACGTCTCTGCCGACCGACGTGGACATTCTGCCCGTTACCCCGGGGAAATCCCTGAGCCCCGACAGGGCGTTCCGGAATTGTTCCCTTGTCTCCCGCCTTTTTCCCGCAATGAGATTTGCCGCGATGCCTGCCGCATCGTATACCAGGGCTTCCAAACCTTCCGGCTCCCTGCCGTATGCGGCAAAGAATGCATCGATGAAATCGTTCACCTCCGGGTAATAACTGTCGCGATAAAAATCGTCCGTAAAAATTGCCCCTTCCAGATAAGCGCCGTTTTCCTTCAGCAGCGCCGGTGAACTCCAGGCGCCCGTGCCCAGCAGATGTATTCCGGTTACATCGTGGAAGGCAAGCTGGGGAACGATCATGTTTACCCTGAGGTAGGAATCGGGAATAAAAAGAGCATCGAAATCGGGCGCGGATGCCGGGATGTCCTGACTGCGCCGGTCTTTTTCCCCCTGAACAGCATCGGGAGTTTTTAGCGCCAGGATCTCTTTCTCAAAATCGGACTTCGTTTTATCGTAGGACTTCAATATTTTTATTTGTCCACCCCGCTTCAGCACCTCTTCCCGGAAGAGATTCATCATTTCCTGGCCATAATCGTCCTGGGGGTAAAGAACGGCAAATCTGGCAAGCCCCATGTTCTGCACGGCATATTTCACCAGGGTCCTTACCTGGATACGACCGGAAGAAAAATACCGGAACACGTAATTTCCCGTATCGATAATCTTCTCATTCTGCGTGAAGGTGAGAATGGGAACCCCTGCGTTCTGCGCCTCCCGCGCCGCCTCAGTCGCTTCAGCACTGCCCAGGGGACCGAGAATGCAGATCACGACGTTGTTTGCGGCAAGTTTCTGTGCCGCAAGCCGGGCTGCTTCCGTTTCGCTTCTGGAATCTTCTATCATGAGCCGGAAGGGACTTTCTTTGAGGGGGTCGAACATGCCGAGAGCAAGCAGTATGGCTTCCAAAGCGGCGTTGCCGTATGCGGCATTCCGTCCGGTAAGGGGAAGGATGCATCCGATTGTGTAAGGAGAAGGCGCTTCCGCCCCGGCCATACCGGGGCCGCTTTGCCAAGGCGCTTCCGCAACACGCGGCGCATTCCGCACGGCATCTGTTCTTTTGCCTTCCTGGGCGAATGCCGATGCCGAAACCACTGCCGCCGAGAGCAAGAGGCCGCTAAGGAGCGCTGATATGCTTTTTACATAATGGCTGAGCATGATACATGCATAGTACTCCAAATCATTTCTTGCGTCGATAAAAAAATGCCCGGACATTCATCTGAAAGCCCGGGCACTCACTGCGTGCTGCATATTTTATTTTACTTCTTCGAAGTCCGCATCAACCACGTCGTCATCTTTCTTGCCGGTTCCGGCCTGCGCACCCGGTCCCGTGCCTCCCTGCGCGCCTGCGCCCGGACGCGGCTCGGAAGCCTTCGCATACATGGCCTCGGCCAGCTTGTGGGATGTGCTCGTCAAATTTTCCTGTGCCGCTTTAATTGCTTCCGCATCGTCGCCTTCGATGGCTTTCTTCACTTGGGTGATAGCTTCTTCGATCTTTGCCTTTTCTGCGGCATCTATCTTGTCGCCGAACTCTTTGATGTTTTTCTCCACGCTGTACGCCATGGCATCCGCCTGGTTTCTGGCTTCAATCAGATCCTTTTTCTTCTTGTCTTCTTCCGTGTGGGCTTCCGCATCCCGGACGAGTTTCTTGATCTCTTCCTCGGAGAGGCCGCTGGAAGCGGTGATTTTGATGCTCTGCTCCTTGCCCGTACCGAGGTCCTTGGCGGATACGTGCACGATGCCGTTGGCGTCGATATCGAACGTCACTTCTATCTGGGGGATACCCCTCGGCGCAGGAGGAATCCCGACGAGTTCAAACCTCCCCAGCGTCCTGTTGTCTCCCGCCATGGAGCGCTCGCCCTGGAGGACGTGGATGCTCACGGCGGGCTGGTTGTCCGCCGCCGTCGAGAATACCTGACTCTTTTTGGTCGGGATCGTGGTGTTTTTTTCAATGAGCTTCGTCATGACGCCCCCGAGCGTCTCGATACCGAGGGACAGGGGGGTAACATCCAAGAGGAGAACATCCTTTACTTCACCTGCCAGCACGCCGCCCTGAATGGCAGCGCCTACGGCCACCACTTCATCAGGATTCACCCCCTTGTGCGGATCTTTGCCAAACAGCTCTTTTACCTTCTGCTGCACCCTGGGCATGCGGGTCATGCCTCCCACTAATATTACCTCGTCGATATCCTTGGGGCTTAAATTGGCATCCCTGAGGGCCGTCTGACAGGGACCGGCGGTCTTTTCGATAAGATCTTCCACAAGCGCTTCCAGCTTTGCCCTCGTGAGTTTTATGTTCATGTGCTTGGGACCTGATGCATCCGCGGTAATGAACGGCAGATTGACATCCGTCTCCATGGCCGTGGAGAGTTCCATCTTGGCCTTTTCTGCCGCTTCCTTGATGCGCTGCAGGGCCATTTTATCGTTCCTGATATCGATGCCCTGGTCTTTTTTGAATTCCGTTGCCAAGTAGTCGATCAGTCTCTGGTCAAAATCCTCCCCGCCCAGGTGGGTATCGCCGTTCGTGGATTTGACTTCGAAAACACCGTCCCCGATTTCGAGAATGGAAATATCGAACGTCCCGCCGCCCAGATCGAAAACGGCGATCTTTTCATCCTTCTTCTTATCCAGTCCGTAGGCCAAGGCCGCCGCCGTGGGTTCATTGATAATCCTCAAGACGTTCAGGCCGGAGATCTTGCCGGCATCCTTCGTAGCCTGTCTCTGGGAGTCGTTAAAATAGGCCGGAACGGTAATAACCGCATCCGTTACCTTTTCACCCAGATAGTCCTCGGCGGTCTGCTTCATCTTCACCAGAATCATGGACGATATCTCCGCCGGGCTGTAATTTTTCCCCCTGACGGTAACCTGGGCATCGCCGTTCTTTGCTTCCGTAATCTTGAAGGGACTGATCTTTATATCGTACTGTACCTCCTTGGTGGAATATTTCCGCCCGATAAGCCTCTTGACGGCATAAACGGTATTTTCAGAGTTGGTAACCGCCTGCCGGTTGGCAACCTGTCCCACCAGCCGTTCACCGCTCTCCGTAAAGGCTACCATGGACGGAGTGGTCCTGTTCCCTTCCTGGTTGGCGATGACAACAGGGTCTCCTCCCTCCATAATGGCGACGCATGAATTTGTCGTTCCTAAATCAATCCCAATAATTTTCCCCATTTCGGTATCTCCTCCTTATCCTTCGCTGCTGTTTGCCTCATTTCCGCAATGATCTTCTTTGCTCGGGCACTTACACACGGAAACCTTTGCCGCTTTTAATAACCGGCCATGCAATAGATAACCTTTCTCAAATTCATTTACCACTTTGTTGTCTTCCTGTTCCTTTCCTTCAACCTGCAACATGGCCTCGTGGAAATTCGGGTCGAAATCCTTGCCCATCGCCTCAATTTTCACTACCCCGTGTTTTTCCAGACAGCAAAGCAGTTGCTCCTGAACCAGTTTTAAGCCCTTCTTGAAGGCCTCGAAATCCTCTGAATTACCGGCGTGTTCCAATGCCCTGTCCATGCTGTCGACAAGCGGCAGTATGTCCCGTATCAGGTTTTCATTGGCATATTTAAGGGAATCAGTACGTTCCTTTGCGGCGCGTTTCTTATAGTTTTCCATGTCCGCCACGGCGCGCAGGTATTTATCGTAATTATCCGCAGCCTTCTTTTCCGATTCCTCGATCCTCCTCATGAGATCAGCGTCTTCGTTCCTTTCGGCCTCTTCTTTTGCGCCGGCATCCAATTCCGCTGTTGCCGGTCTCTCGTGAGTAACGTGTTTTTTCAAAGTCTCTCCGTGCCGTCCTTCTTAGTTGAGATATGATCTTTTCTTTATGTCTTGTGGGCTGCCGTTTACAAAATGATGGAACCGCTAACCCTCGTCAGGTTTTTGAAAAAGTTTGAAGTCGATCATTTCACATATGGCGTGACCCGCCGTGATATGTACCTCCTGGATGCGGGGCGTGTTTCCGGAAGTGACATTAAGGGAATAATCCACCATTTTTGCAATCTCTCCCCCATTCTTCCCCGTGAAACCGATGGTGATCATTCCCAATTTTTTTGCCGTTTCCAAGGCCTTTATGACGTTTACGGAAGCACCGCTGGTGCTGATACCCCAGGCCACATCTCCCGCCTGACCTATCGCACGGATCTGCTTGCTGAATATTTCAGAGAAATCATAATCGTTGCCTATACTTGTGATGATAGACGTGTCGGTGCTCAACGCGATGGCAGGAAGCGGTGGTCTCTCGATGAGAAAGCGGTTTACGAATTCCGCCGCCAGGTGCTGCGCATCGGCCGCAGAACCTCCGTTTCCGAAAATCAATATCTTATTGCCCGCCTTGAGCGCCCCGGTTATCACTTCCACAACATCGACAACCTTGCCCAGGTTATCGTTGATGAACGTATCTTTAAGCTGGCAACTTTCTTTGAATATCTTGATGATATGATCTTCCACGTGACATTCTCCCCGTTGGCATCTGCCGGCAGGTAATCCTGCGCCTCAAAATTCGCACTAATATATTTACCCGCCTTTCCCCTGTCAAGGGTATGGGGAAATTTATAAGGTCGATTTTCTCAGAAAATATCGAATGATGGAATAGAGAAGGGTGTTGGGAGGGGTCGGAAACCCCGGTTGGTTATGGAGAGGGATGATATTTCCCGGCATGATGGCTACTTCTGCAGGAGATCGTCACAGAGGTTTCTATCACGAAGTTCGGCAATTTTCCCCATGTTCCATCCGGGTACTCTGCTGAAATATTGAGCGATTCTTGCAATACCCTCAACATCTGTCGAATTGCAGCGGGGACAGTTTTCCCGAATGCCTCTTGAGGTCGTGCCGCAGGCGTTGCAGGCCGTGAACGAAGGGGAAAAAACTACCTGGTTGTTTTGAGTGTCCCGGAAAACCGTGACAATGAATTTTACCATGCTCTTTGTCGAAGGTCGGGTGTCCCCTAACCAGACGTGACTGATCGTGCCTCCCCCGATACGTGAATGGAAAAGGCCTTCCCTTTTGACCCGCTCCATCGGCGTCACAGGCGCCGCTACGTTCAAGTGGGTGGAATTGGTATAATACACTTCTCCGCTTGCCAGTGAGCCGTTGATAAAATGACCCGACTCGGGCGAATAGTATTTCAGATCAAGGCGGGCAAACCGGTACGCAGTTGTTTCGGCAGGCGATTGCTCCAAGGTAAACCGCAGTCCGTGTTTATCGCTAAGCCTGTCCGTTTCCGCCTTCATATGGGAGATTACTTCCATGCCGAAGGCAAGCGCGTCGGAGGAATCATGCAACTGCTTCCCTCTGTGGATGCGAACAAGTTCATTGAGACCGACCATTCCTATAAGATACATTGCCCGGTCCATTCTCAGGTAAGGGAGACCGTCCCTATTCATGCCAAGCACGGACAGAGGCCCCTGATCGCCGTAGGAAAGAAGTTTCTCAATAAAATTCTTCTTCTGGAGGTGTGCCGTTACCGCCAGTTCCACAAATTCCGATATGGCGGAGAGAAGTTTCCGATCGTCCCCTCCCGCTTTATAACCCAGTCTCGGCAGGTTGATCGTCACATTTTGTATGGCGACGCACCTCATTTTCCAGGGGGTCTTTGTGTCTTCCCGGTCCGGCCCTGTTTCTTTGACGTCCAGAGCGCCGCAGGACGTATTGACCACGCCCTCCCGATCAAAGACGAAACAGGTATTCCCTTTATCCGACGCTACCTCGCATATATGACCCAGGAAATCTTCGTGACCCGGCGTATGGAAAAAATGTTCCGAGATATGAACGAGCGGACGGGGAAAGAGAAAGGGTTTCCCCGTGGCATCACCCTCCTTAAATACTTCGAATAGGGCCCAGGCAAATTTCCGTGCTTCATCCTGGTAATCCCGGTATGGCTTGCCCGTTGGTTCGCCTCCCGGCCCGATCGCCGGCACATCGGCAAAATGTTCCGGCACATCCCAGTAAATATGAATATCGGTGAATATCGCCTGACCGCCTCTGGCTGACGTGAGCTGGGAAAATTCGTACACGAGCATCTGGGCCAGTTGTTTCACCTCACCGTCTTCCAGTGCGCTCAGGTAAGGGGCGAAGAAGAGGTTCACCGCGTCCCATCCGATCACGCCGGCGAAATGCCCTTGCAATATGGCGCCGAAGCGCACCATGTGAGCGAGGAGAACTTCCGCATGATTGGCAGGTTTGGCGACGGTGAGCGAATGGGGAAGATTAAGGCCGAATTTTTTTACATATTCAAGGGAATGGCAGAAACTGTAAGGCCGGTCAATATATCCCAGGCCGTGGAGGTGGATGTCCCCCGCCACGTGCGCGTCGGCCACATCGTGGGAAAAGACGTCATGGAGGGCATATTCCCGCTTTATGCCTTCGGCCAGAATCAGGTTGGTTCCTTCCGGCGAGTGGGGTGCATTGGCATTTTCCTTGTTCTGGTGCAGCATCAACTGCCGTACATCGTAAAGCGAAAAGCCCAGGCGGGCGTGCATTTTTCTTGCCTGTTCCAGGCCTCGTTCCACGAGTTTTGCGTCCACCAGTTCCCGGATGAGGTACGTGGTTAACAAGCCAATGCCGGAAGCCACGATCTGTTTCTCCACTTCCCGGCTGATCGATTCGGCAGTATCGCTATCGATTCCGGTCTCGCGGATAAGAGTGTCAATGATGCGCTGCCGGTTCCACCGTGCCGTTTCCTCGTTCGATTTTCTTACGAAGAGCGTAATATCGGTAGTTTCTTCTTCCCTGTTCATATATTCGTTGTTGCCGTTTCGCCCATGGCTCCCAGCGCCTGTTCCGCGGCCGCAGACAGCGCTTCATCGTGGTCGTGACTGAGGGAAAATACCCGGAAATGCACCACTCGCGCCGGAATAAAGCGGTAGATTCCGCGTAATGGCTCGGGAGAAGTGACCCCTGTTGCGGGATTATAGATATTGACCAGTTTCCCCGTGTCCGACATGGGGTTAATGGGGCGCGGGTCCTGGGTGGCAAGATCCACGCGGAAGGGGATTTTTTTCAATTTACCGGGCAGATGCTCCCTGATCCTCTTTTCATAATCACCGGATCCGGAAAAAGTGGTTCCCTTCTGCAACTGTTCAATAGAGAGCTCGTCGGAGAACGACATTTTCCACTTGACCTCCCGCTTGTGCAGCTTTTCCCATTCCCGCCCCAGTTCTTTCTTCTTTGGATCCTTGCTGCCAAGCCAATCCTGAACTTCTCCGAAAAGGCGCCATTCGTCACAGCGGAGATAGTGGTCAAGGGCTTGGGCGGGATTGCGGGGGAAGAGGATATTCAGGGTTTCCTGGAATATCTCCTGTAGGTGCAGGTCCAGTGCCCTGGTCGTCCGGTGGAAATAGACATTGGTATAGAGAGTCAATCTTGCGTTTAAAAAGCGGTTCAGGGCGGAAATGCCCGCCTGGTGCAGGGTCAGGCCCTTTTCCGTAAAAAAGGTATAGTAGCGGAGCCTCGCCAGGTCTACGATATCGAGGGAAAACCCCGTCATGTACGCATCGCGCTGGACGTAGTCGAGATTATCCACCGTATAAATACCCGAGAAGAGATGTCGTAAAAGCTGGAGCCATCGTGGACGCATTCGGTCGCGGATGGAGGGCATTTTTATCAGGAATGCAACCTGGGCGGGGTCGAGGCGTTCCCCTCGCTCGAAGGGGCCGGCGGGACTTCTCCCGATGCGTCTGATCAGGCTGCTCAGTTTTGTTCTTATTATCAGTTCCCCCAGCGTCTCGTGGGTGAGACCATAGCGGGCGAGGAAATGGTCGTCGAAAAAGTGCCCGTAGGGTCCGTGCCCCACGTCGTGCAAGAGACCGGCCACGCGGAGGAGTTCCTCTACGTAGTTCAAAGACGGAACGTCTTTGCATACTTCACGCAGACTCGAGTAAAGATACCGTCCGAATTCTCCGGCCACATGCATGGTGCCCAGGGAGTGTTGAAATCTACTATGCTCGGCGGCAGGATACACCCAGCGGGCGCTCTGGAGCTGGTAAATCCTGCGCAATCGTTGCAACCAGGGAGAATCTATCAGATCTTTCTCCGTCTTTTCCGACGGAGAGTCGTCGGCAGGCACCGTGAAGGAGGCATACTGGTAAATGGGATCGGCAATTAGCGCCATCCCTTTATAAATATTGGGATATTTTGTTTTCATCCGTTCCATGGCCAAGGTGTACAATATTCTCCGGAAAATATCAATTTCAAATCATCGGTATTTTTTCAGGATATTGAGCAGGCAGAAAGCGCGTTGCTCAATATTCCAAATTCCTCCGGCGAGAGGGTTTCTCCCCTCCTCCCGCCGTCGATGCCGGCAGTTGCAAACGATGCTATCAGATCGCTTTCCCCATATCCGGGCGGCATCGCGTGGCGGAAAGTATTCCGGAGAGTCTTCCTCCGCTTGGCGAAAGCAATCTTCACGACTTTAAGGAAAAGGTCCTCGTCACTGAGTTCCATCAGTGGTCTTTCCCGGAACGCCATCCTAAGAACGGTGGAGGTCACCTTCGGTTCCGGGTAGAAACAGCGGGAGGAGACGTTGAATTCACGGGAAACGTGGGCGTACATGGAGATCACCACCGAGGGAATGCCGTATTCCTTCGTGCCCGCACAAGCGGTTATGCGGTCCGCCACCTCTTTTTGCACCAGCAGGACCGCGGACGAAATGCGGTGCCGGAACGCGAGCAGGCGGAAGAGTATCTGCGAGGAAATATTGTAGGGTATGTTCCCCACGATCTTTAGTTTTTCTGATCCGTATAGGGAGCAGGGTATGGAAAAGTCATACTTGAGCACGTCGGCATGGACAATGTCCACCTGGGGGCGCTTCCCAAGCCTTTCCGTCAGAAGGGCAATCATGAAAGGGTCCACATCCAGGGCGATGATCCTTCGGGCCGTTGCCGCCATCAGGTCGGTCATAAGCCCCAGTCCCGCTCCGATTTCGACGATGATATCATTTTCCTGTATCCCGATGGTGCGGATGATCTTGTTCATCACGTTTGTGTCTTCGAGGAATGACTGGCCCAACCGTTTCAAAGGCCGGATGCCGTGCGCTCTGAGGATTGTTCTAACTGCGGTCATGTATCTTTTTACTCCGGGCGGCAGTAAGGAGCCGGTGCGTAATAAAGTAGGCGGGCACGGCAAAGAAAGGAGCAATAAGAATGCCCCCCACAAGCAGGGGAGCGGCTATCCCCCAACCATGGTGCAGAAGATGGATCAGGGAGTAGTCGGTGAAGGTGGCGGGGGAGCAGCGGTCACCCAGCAGAAACTTGCCCAGCCGATATTCAGCGAGATATAAAAAGGGAATTGTAACGGGATTGGAGATCATCCATGAGCCAAGATAGCCTGCCGATATATTCTGCTGGAAGGTGATCCCGACAATGACAATCAACGCCGTGTGCAGGGGAATAGTGGGAGTCACGCCGATGAAGACGCCTATCGCCACGCCCATGGCAATTGATTTCGGTTCTCCCTTGAGACTGAGGAACCGGTCGTAGTATTTTCTTAAGAGATTTTTCCAATTCATCATTAATCCAGCATATCCAGCGGCCAGCGTGAAACTGCATTCAGGTTCAGATCATCGCAGCGCCCTTCTTCCAGGCGATGATTACCGGCAACCGCTATCATGGCTGCATTGTCGGTGCACAGAACGGGCGGAGGGAAGAACACCTCGATACCACAGGAGGAGGCGTCCCGGAAAAACCTCTCCCTCAGGCGGCTGTTAGCCGCCACGCCGCCGCAAACCACGACCGACGATACGGAAGACAAGCGGGCAGCTCTCAGGGTCTTTTCCACCAGGACATCGACAATGGCCTCCTGGTAACCGGCGGCGACGTCCGCCAGCTCGTCCGCTTCGAAAGGCGTTCCCCTCTTTTTCACCGTGGTCAGAAGAGACGTCTTCAGGCCGCTGAAACTGAAATCGAGACTGTTTTTCATTGCCCGGGGAAAGGGAAACCGGCTGGTGTTTCCCTTTTGGGCAAGCCTGTCGATTACCATGCCGCCGGGGTAGCCGATGTTCAGAAGATTTGCCGCTTTATCGAAGGCTTCACCCGCCGCATCGTCTTTCGTCTGCCCCAAAACGGTAAATCGCCGGAAACCCGTTACCAGGTAGAGGTGGGTATGGCCGCCGGATACCACCAGCGCGACAAAGGGGAAATCGGGAACCCTGTCCGTAAGAAAAATGGAAAAAACGTGCCCCTCCAGGTGGTTGACCCCAACAAAGGGCACGCCCAGGGCAAAAGCCATGGCCTTGGCCATCGACAATCCCACGAGGAGCGACCCCACAAGTCCCGGCCCTCTCGTTACGGCGATACCTTCAATACCGTTGACGGTTGCGCAGGCCTCTTCAAGGGCCTGAAGTATTACGGGAACGATAACTTCCAGGTGTTTTCGTGAAGCGATTTCCGGCACTATTCCCCCGAATTTGCTGTGCGTATCGATCTGGGAAGCAATAATGTTCGAAAGCATGACTCGTCCGTCCCGGACTACCGAGGCCGCGGTTTCATCACAGGAAGATTCGATGCCGAGCACTAACATAGTCATTATCCCCATCATTTATTGTTTTACAAATAGCGTGAAAATATATATAGAAATACTCGATATTTGTAAACACTCTTTTCATTTCACTGATTCTTCAGAAGGGATTTCAGCGTTCTATGGAAATTCAGACAGACTTTCTTATCCTGGGAAGCGGCGTCGCGGGGCTCAGCCTTGCGATTAAGGCGGCGGAACGGGGAACGGTAGCCGTCGTCACGAAAAAAGAAAAATTCGAATCGAACACGAATTATGCCCAGGGAGGGATTGCCGCCGTCCAGGACGTAAAGGACAATTTTGAATCCCACATCGACGATACCCTCGTCTGCGGAACAGGACTTTCACACCCGGATGTGGTGAGATTGGTCGTGACGGAAGGTCCGGAGAGGGTAAAGGAACTGGTGGACTGGGGCGTGGATTTTACCCGGGCGGCGTCGGGAGCCGCGTACGATCTCGGCTGGGAGGGCGGCCATTCCATGAGGAGGGTCCTTCATGCCAAGGACTTGACGGGCAGGGAAATTGAGCGAGCCCTCATCGAACAAGCGGGGTCCCTGAAGAATATCGCGATGTATGAAAATCATATTGCCATTGACCTTATCCTGAAGTCCGGCGTCCTGGGTGAAAAAAGGACGCATCAGGACATTTGCCTGGGAGCCTATGTCTTGGACATTGATCGTAAAGAAGTGCATACGTTCCGCGCACGATTCGTCATCCTCAGCACCGGGGGTGCGGGAAAGGTGTACCTCATCACCACGAATCCGGATATTGCCACCGGTGACGGCATCGCCATGGCCTACCGGGCAGGCGCGCGGATTGCCAACATGGAATTCATGCAGTTCCACCCCACGTGCCTGTACCACCCCGATGCGAAATCGTTCCTGATCAGCGAGGCGGTGCGTGGAGAGGGCGCCGTTCTCAAAACAAAGAACGGGGCGCCCTTCATGGAAAAGTACCACCCGAGGAAAAGCCTTGCCCCACGGGATATCGTTGCCAAGGCCATAGATACGGAACTGAAACGATCCGGCGATGAATACGTGCTGCTCGACATTACGGGGAAGGACCGCGACTTCCTCATGGGCCGGTTTCCCAACATCTATCAAAAATGCCTCGAGTTCGGCATTGACATGGCAACGGATCCGATCCCCGTCGTTCCGGCTGCCCACTACCTGTGCGGCGGCGTAGCCGTCAACCATTCCGGCGAAACAAGCATCGGCAGGTTATTTGCCTGCGGCGAGGTGTCCTGCACGGGACTGCACGGCGCCAACCGCCTGGCAAGCAATTCGCTTCTTGAAGCACTGGTCTATTCCCACCGCGCCTTCGTCAGGATGGGGGAACTCTTTGCACAAACGAGAGAGGACGGAAGACCCATCGCTCCCTGGGATCCGCAGGGAGCGGGGGAAAGCGACGAATCTATCGTCGTATCCCATAACTGGGATGAGATCAGGCGGTGCATGTGGAATTACGTGGGCATCGTGCGTTCGGACAAAAGGCTGGAACGGGCGGATCGGCGGATCGAACTGATCGGCAGGGAAATTGACGAGTACTACCGGCATTTCATCGTCACGCGGGATCTGATCGAGCTCAGGAATATCGCGACCGTGGCTGCCCTGATCGTTCGATGCGCCCGGATACGAAAAGAAAGCCGGGGGCTCCATTACAACATCGACTACCCCGATACGGACGATAAAAACTGGCAGAGGGATACGGAAATCGTGCGGCCATTTTCGTGATGTTTCACTTCCATTCCAGTGTTGCCTTTCCCAGCACGCTCGTGAAGACGAGTTGAAGAGGTTTTCTCGGCGTGCCTTCCGCTTGAGCGTCGACCCCTTCGCCGGCAGGGAATTTGAGACGGTAGCATGAGCCGTAATATTTATGTACGTAAGGGTAAAATTGTTCCACGAGGGGAGTGACCTTCTCGATTCGTCTTATTTCCAGAGGGACAACCCTCTCACCCTTGCCATTGACAAGGAATACCTTCCAGATGGAATTTTGTCGGTCGAAATCGTTATCATTTTTTTCCGGCAGGTATGCATAAAAGAAAAATTCCCGATACGCTGATAGGGATTCCGTCTGGAGCGCTTCCCGTTGCGTTCTGTCCGCCTGGGTCAGACTGTATATCCGGTCATATTCCCGGAGATAGGCATTCTTGAAATCCTTCCCCTGGTATGTGGCGCTTATGGCGACCCTGGTTTCGAACTGGGAATAGACCGTTTCCGTTCGCGTCCAGATGTTGAGAACATCCCGATATTCTTTGGATATGCCCCGTTCCTCGACAATGCTGAGATAATCGGCAACGTGGCTGCAGCCCGTGAAGCACAAAATAAAGAACGATACGACAAAGCAAACTAAGGTATGCATCGCGTTTCTCCAAATACCCGTCCAAAGATAAAATCCACCTGTTTTAAGAAATTTTCCACCTTAAAGATATTTTTCATGTCTTTGGGTTTCAGACGGGACATCACGTTCTTGTCTTTCAGGAGCAACTGTTTGAAATCGGCGCCCTGCTCCCAGGATTTCATGGCATTTTTCTGCACCAGGGCATAGGCATCTTCCCGGGTGGCGCCTCTATCGATGAGCGTCAGGAGAACATGCTGGGAGAAGATGACGCCGTGCGTCATGGAAAGATTGGCCAGCATCCTTTCGGGGTAAACGATCAAATTGTCGACGAGTCCTGTGAACCTGTGCAGCATAAAGTCAAGCAGGATCGTCGCATCGGGCCCGATGACCCGCTCCACCGACGAGTGGCTGATGTCCCGCTCGTGCCAGAGTGCCACGTCCTCCAGAGCGGCGACGGCGTAAGACCGCATCAGGCGCGCCAGACCGGAGACGTTTTCGGACAGAACAGGGTTTCGCTTGTGCGGCATGGCGGATGATCCCTTCTGGCCGGAAGAAAAAAACTCCTCCGCTTCCCTCACTTCCGTCCTCTGGAGCAACCTGATTTCCTGAGAAAATTTGTCGAGGGACGACGCGATAATGGCCAGGGTGGAAAAGAATTCGGCATGGCGGTCCCGCTGGACGATCTGGGAGGACACGGGCGCCGGTTTTAAGCCCAGTCTGCTGCAGACGTGTTTTTCCACGTCAGGATCAACAAAGGAGAAAGTGCCGACGGCGCCGGAAATTTTGCCCGTGCTGACCGTTTCCTTCGCACGGATCATGCGTTCTTTATTTCTCTGCATCTCCTGATGCCAGAGCGCCATTTTCAGGCCGAAGGTAATGGGTTCGGCGTGGATGCCGTGCGTTCTGCCTATCATCAGCGTGTTCTTGTGGGTGAAGGCCTTCCTTTTCAAGACCGCAAGGAGGCGGTCGATTTCTTCCAGCAGGATGTCGGAAGCTTCCTTCAGCAGAACGGCAAATGAGGTATCGAGAATATCGGAGGAGGTGAGTCCCAGATGGATGAAACGGCTGTCCTCACCCACACATTCACTGACCGATGTGAGAAACGCGATTACGTCATGCTTGGTGGTTTTTTCTATCTCTTCAATGCGCGCAACGTCGAAGGCAGCCTTCTTTTTTATGGTTGCCAGGGACGTTTTCGGGATGATTCCTCTCTTCGCCAGCGACTCACAGGCCAAGAGTTCTATTTCAAGCCACGTACGGTATCGGTTTTCCGGTCCCCAGATGGCGCTCATTGTTTCCCGTGAATATCGCGGAATCATTTCCTCTCCTTCAAATCGGCTTATATATGACGCACTTACTTCTATTATGAGTCGTACCGTTAGTCAAGGACTTTTCGGCGAACCGTGTCAGACAATGCCCCGTCCTCCGCCATAGGGCGAGGTTCTTCGCCCGGCAGTAAACGCTTTGCCCTCAGACATTGTCATGGGCGCCCGTTGCCCGGGAGATTCCCTTGTCCCGTTTATTAAAATTGCAAAAGGGACGATCTTGATATAAAGAAACTGGAATGTCCGCTTGGGAGCCCTCATGCCGCTCCGAAGCGGAAACATATTTTCAAGATCAATGGGTGATTAAGACGTGATAAAAAAAGTCGTGCGACTCATTATCGGTTGGTTTTTCCTTGCCCTCGGCGTTATCGGTTTGTTTCTGCCCGTCCTGCAGGGCATTCTTTTTATTCTGGTGGGTATGATCATCCTGGCGCCTGATGTTCCCTTTCTCCACAAGATCCTTTGCAGACTGGAAAAACGCTATCCTGTACTATTCGAAAAGGCAAAAGGTTTGCAGAGGGATATTTCGACCTGGTGCAAAAAAAAATTACCGATGTTTGATAAACGCGCGGAGGTGCGGGATCAGGACAATCATAAGGATGCGGATCAATGAATCTTGAATTGTAGGTTTTTACATGCTAAAAGATTTTGCCACAATTGCAACGGCCGGCACGAAGGAGAATAACATATGAAGAAGGCTTTAATGGTCATAACCGCTGTATTATTTTTGCTGTTTTCAGCGGAAGGGTTTTCTGGGGCCACGGATAAAACGAGCATCGCCGTTCTTCCGTTCGGAGTTCACAGCGCGGAAAACATCGACTATGTGCGCAGCGGTATATGGGATATGCTTTCTTCCCGTATCTCCGTTGCGGAAAAGATAGACGTCGTTGCCAAGGACATCGTTGTTGACGCCATAAAACCTCTGACCGGGAAGGAATTAAGTCAAGCGGACGCGTATCGCCTGGGCCAGCAGATGAACGTGGATTTTATCGTCTGGGGCAGCATCACGAAAATCGGAAACAGCCTCAGTATCGATGGGAAACTGGTAGACGTTAAAACGAATAAGGCGGTAGTCACTGCTTTCGTGCAGTCGCAGGGCATGGATGATGTTATCCCCAAGATTAACGACTTCGCCCAGCGGATCGATTCCCATATTCTTGGTTCCATTCCCGCTGCCTTCGGGACAGCCGCGCCACCTGCCGCTGGTTCTGCCGATAACGCGACGACACAGGCGCCGTCGGTGTCGCGTGAAGCAGGAATCATTGCGGGCATGAGATCAAGCCGCAGAGGCACCTTTACCTCAGCGCCGATCAATGCCGATTTCATTAATTCCAGCGAACCCATCGACAGAAAGGGGTTCTGGATGAGTCAGAAGTTTCCCATAACCGTTAAAGGCATGGATGTGGGGGATGTAAACGGCGACGGTCTCAATGAAGTTGTCGTGATCGACAGTCATGCCGTCATGGTCTATCAATACCCAAAAAATGGAGGAGAGTTGGTGTTGATACAGACCATCCCCGGTAAATCCTACGATAATTATCTTTCCCTCGATGTGGCGGATATAAACGGCAATGGCATCAAAGAACTCATCGTCACCAGTATTAACCGCGATATCCTCGATTCCTTTGTGCTGGAATTCAAAGAGGGTAAATTTGTGCAGATAGCATCCAACCTGCCTTGGTTTTTACGGGTTATTACCGATTCTACGGGGATGCCGCTTCTGCTGGGACAGCAACAGGGAGTCGACCTCCCCTTCAATACGCCCATCCACGAGATGACCTGGAACAACGGCACATACAGGGCGGGCAGGAGGATGAGCATCCCCGAGGGGCTTTCCGTTTATGGTCTTACCCTGGATACGCTGGGACCGGGAACCAGTGAAAAAGTAATCGCCCTCGATGATACCGACTATCTCACTATCTACGAGAAAACGACAAAACCCATTTCCAAACTTGATGTCTTTCTCGGCAGCAAGGAAAAGATCTGGAAAAGCGATGATGTCTTTGGTGGGAGCAATGTTTCCATCGTGACCGGGAACGTATCTCCGGACACGAACATGCTTGACAGTCGGGCATTCATAAGCCTGAGAATTCTTACGAACGATCTCAACAAAGACGGTAAAAGAGAAATACTCATCGTGAAGAATTTATCGGCATCGGGGCGTGTCTTGAAAAATTCAAGAATGTTTACCGCCAGCGAAATATATGATCTCGAGTGGGACGGACTCGGCATGCTGGAAAACTGGAAAACGAGGAAGATCAATGGTTACGTCGCCGACTACCAGTTCAAGGACATTGATAACGACGGGAAGAATGAGCTCGTGCTGGCCCTGGTTCTATCGGTGGGCATGTCGTTGCAGGAAAGAAGCGTGATCATTTTTTACCGGATGATCCAGTAGGGATATACTGCACGCTTAGGATTCTTCATCCCGGTCCAGGTTCAGGTAGCAGATTACCCGCATATTGCCGCTGGGAAAATCATCGATAAAATCCCTCACGATGTGCCAGGGTTTAAAACCGTTTTTCATATAAAAACGAATGGCCGGGTCAAGGGCGAACTGACCCGGATCGGGGAACAGGTTCCGTGCAAAATACCCGTCTATGGCATCGCGGAACCGGCTGTTTTGAGGGACGTTTTCATGGGCATGGCCTTGGCTTCCGTTATAGGAGGGCAGCCGGCTGTCTAAAAATACCTGGGTGATTTTTTCTTTCCCGATTTCCTCGAATGCCCTTTGCAGAAGCAGGCTTCCCACACCCTTCTCTCTCGCGGCGGGAATGATGCCTACATTGTAAATGAACGCGGAACTGCTTCTTGGCGGAGAGCAGGATGCGCAGGTGGAAAATTGTGCGAAGGTGCGGGGGAAACTCTCTGCTCCGTCGGAAAGAGCAAAATCGGAATAACACCAGCCGATCATTCCGGAAAGTTTACCCTGCTCCACTCCGGCCAGCAGCCGGTGGCCGTGGCGCAACCTGGTGAGGATGGCATCCCTGCTCGCCTGCAGCTCCGGTATCCAGATCGCTTTTTCCAGCGCCTCTAACGTATCGATGTCTTTTTCATCCGGCAGCACGTAATCATCGATTTCAAAATCCACGGAAAATATCTTGAGCGCCCGGTCAAAATGCCCCCGTTTTCCCTCCAGGGCATTCGCCAGATAGGGGTTTCCCTCCCTTTCTGCGGCAAGGCTGTAGGGTGGGGGAGCCTGGTGAATTTCTGAGTAGTGCCCGGGATAGATATCGGTGCCGGCCGGCAGGAGCTTCAGGAGGCGGATGATCGTCTGGTAAAAGATGTTCCTGTTGCCGCCGTTTCCATAGTCGCTGCAACCGATATTGCCACCGAAGATTACGTCACCGGAAAAGAAGATATTCCGGTGGCGGTCCCAGAAGCAGACCGAATCGGTCGTGTGACCGGGCGCATGGATGACCGATAGCGTCGACTCGCCCGCGCCGATCACCGTTCCTTCCTCCAGGGGAAGAAGGTTGCCGTATCCCCGGGATGAGAGCGCCGACACGGCTGATGTATGAACGCCGATTGTTACGTCGGGAAATCGTTTCACCAATTCGGGCAAGAGGGAAATATGATCACGGTGCGTATGGGTAAGCAGGATGGTATCCAGCGTCAAATTCTTTTCCCTGAGATCAGGCAAGAGGGCTTCCGCCCCGATGCCGGCGTCGATCAGAATGCCGTGTCCGTTGTCGTCACCGGGAGATACCAGATAAGAAATATTGGGATTCCGGTAGGGAAAGGATCCCTTCGTCAACCATGGCGGCGGCGCCTGGTTTCGGTAAGCTTTTATCTGCATCGTCTTGTCCCTGTGTTCTTCGGGCCTGTTATGGATTCGCAGAGATTTCGAGGTGGAGCGGACAGAAATAATCCTTTTGCGGAGGATACAATTCACGCTTCTTCCTGATAATTTCCCGCATGCCGTCTTTCTTGATATTGCCCAAATCTTTGCGGTGGTTGACGGAGTAACAAAGCCTCGCCTGTCCGTCCACACCCAACAACACGCCCGCCATCCAGAAAAGACAGCCGCTGTCCGTGCGGAACACTTCTCCGCCCGCGGAATGCATTTCCGCGATACTGCGCATCAACGCCTCCTCAGCGGCCGTCGCGGCTATAAGGCTTTCCCAGCAGGCGCTTGCGGTGCCTATTTTCTCCGGGAAGCGGCAGGTGAACAACAGTCCTCGTTCAGAGCAGAAGTCTTCAATTTCTTCCAGACAGTCGAGGTTTGATTTCATGACCATCGTATTCACGGCGAGGTCGGTCACGTAGTGTCCGTTGCGGGTGGTTATGTTCCCAAAACCGGCTTCCAGACAGTTTTCCACCCCGTCGAGCACCACCGGGAGCAAGCCCTTCGTGCCCGTAATGGTATTGAATACTTCTTCCCTCGTGCTGTCCAGTGCCAGATATATGCTCGTGCCGTGTTCGTACAGGAATTTCGCCATCTCCCGGGTGAGAAGGGTCCCATTGGTGAACACCAGCGGAATCATGCCCTCGGAACCGACTAACTCAATCAGTCTCTTGAAGTTTCTGTCCATCATGGTTTCGCCCACTCCCACCATGATTACCGATTGGGCGCCCAGGGAGGATGATTCCCGGATCGCTTTTTCGTAGTTCGCAACCTCCATGCGCTGCCGCACGGCGCGACCCGCCTCCGTCCGTCCGCTTTCGTTGTAACAATAGATGCACTCCATGTTGCACCCCGGACCCGTCGTCAGTCCCAGGGAAAGCATCAAGCGGCGTTCGTTGTTCCCTTCCATGACGTCCAGGAACTGCTCTGCCGTGAAATCTCCATTGCCTCTCAGCATGATTAACTTTTCATTCATATGCCATCAATATAATACTCCATCCGGATGTGTCAAGGTGCAATGCGGAGTATCCCCTCTACCCCTCTCGATAATAGCATATCAGGAGGCAAGTGAGCTTGACCACAGATGAAAGGCTGCATATATTGTTTATCCATAAAAAGGAGAACTGCATGAGCATCAAAACGCATACGAATCGTCTGGCCAAAGAAACCAGTCCCTATTTACTTCAGCATGCCCATAACCCGGTGGATTGGTTTCCCTGGGGGGACGAAGCCTTTGCAAAAGCAAAGAATGAAAATAAACCCATCCTGCTGAGCATCGGCTACTCGGCCTGCCACTGGTGCCACGTTATGGAAGCGGAATCCTTTGAAAATGAGGAAACAGCCGCGATCATGAACAAACACTACGTCAACATCAAGGTGGACCGGGAAGAGCGGCCGGATCTCGACGGCATCTATATGAACTGCGTGCAAATGTTCACGGGACAGGGGGGGTGGCCGATGACGGTATTTCTCGCACCCGACGGCGTCCCGTTCTACGGCGGCACGTATTTTCCTCCCGAGGACCGCGGGGGTCTTCCTGCCTTCAAGCGCCTGCTGCTTTCCCTGGCCGACGGCTACCGGAAGAATCCTGCTCAGATTCAACAAAATGCCGGAACAATACGGGAGAACCTGCACAAGATGAGCGCCTTACCCCAGTCCGGGAATAACCTTGCCGAGGGCATCCTCGAAGGCGCCTTCAAAACCTTAGCCCGAACTTTCGATCATCGATACGGCGGATTCGGCGGGGCGCCGAAATTTCCCCATGCCATGAGCCTTTCCTTTTTTCTCCGGTATTTCCAGCGTGCAAAAGATGCCCATGCCCTGGAGATGGTGGAATTTACCCTCAGGAAAATGGCCGAGGGGGGAATCTATGATCAGTTGGGGGGAGGATTCCATCGGTACACGGTAGATGACCATTGGCTGGTGCCGCATTTTGAAAAGATGCTCTACGATAATGCCCTGCTCATATCGCTCTATATTGATGCCTACCAGATCACAAAAAATTCTTTCTACAGGCGGATTGCCGAAGAATCACTGGATTACGTTATCCGCGAAATGACGGGGAAGGATGGTGAATTTTATTCGACACAGGATGCGGACAGCGAGGGCGTGGAGGGAAAGTTTTACGTCTGGACCGAAGAGGAAATAACATCCCTTTTAGGCGCGAAGGACGGGAATGTCTTCTGTAGTTATTACGGAATTACGAAGACGGGCAATTTTGAGGGGGAAAATATACTCACCGGTGACCGGACGTACGAGCAGATCGCGGAACGGCTCGGCATTCCGGCAGAGCAGGTAGGTGAGATTCTCCGGGAATCAAGAAAGCGAGTAATGGCGGTACGGGAAGCACGGATAAAACCCGGCCGCGATGAAAAGGCCCTGGCGGGCTGGAATGGCCTGATGTTGGCCTCTTTTGCGAAAGCGGCAAGGGTATGGGGGCGTGCCGATTATCTCCAGGCGGCAGAGAGGAACGGCAACTTTATTGTACAGAAGCTCTGCCGAGGGAAAAAGCTGCTCCACACCTGCAAAGACGGCCATGCAACGGTAAACGCCTTCCTCGATGATTATGCCTGCGTCATCGATGCCTTCCTGGAGCTTTACCAGTCCACATTCGATGTTCGTTGGCTGAAAAAAGGGATGGAACTTGCCGCGGCTATGATTCATCTCTTTTGGGATGAAGCGGACGGCGCCTTCTTTTTCACCGCAAAGGATCACGAGAAGCTGATCGCCCGCATGAAAGATTACTACGACAGCGCCACGCCTTCCGGCAATGCGCTCGCCGCCCTGGATCTTCTCAGATTGTCGGTTATAGCCGGTCGTGACGAATACCGGGTAAAAGCGGAGCGTATTTTGAAAGCGGCTTCCGGAGTGGCTGCGGAGGCCCCTTCCGCCTTTGGCCAGCTTCTCTGCGCCCTCGATTTCTATTTTACCCCTGCCAGAGAGATTGTCCTGGCGGGGGGAAAAAATGATCCGGCCATTGCGGAATTTAGAAAGAGGATTTTCGCCTACTACCTTCCCAATACGCTGGTTTCCTACGGCGATCCGGAGGACAAGGAAGCGCAATCGGCGATTCCCTCCCTCAACGGGAAAATTCCCCTCGACGGCAAGCCTGCGGTGTACGTCTGCGAGAATTTCACCTGCAAAGAACCTCTGACGCGGTTGGACGCCGTGGATTCACTGTTCGCGTGATAGTTCCGCCACAAACAGCATCAATCCTGATGTGCGGTCCTGGCGCCTTTTGGGCGCTCCTCACGGCGCGTTATATGGCCTCCGGTTCCTTGAGCGGCGTCCTGTCCTTAACGGCAAACACCTCGATCCCGGCTTTCCCCTCCAGCGGGCAGACATTCTCGCAGATGCCGCAACCGTTGCACAGGTCGTCCACCACGTAAGGCTTCTTCAGCATGAATTTCTTGCCGGAGGCATCCGTGTCCTCCGCCATTTCAGAGCGGATCGCCTTTCGGGGGATGGGACAGTGTTCTTCGCAGACGATGCAATTGATTTTTTTGGCGAAGGGAAGACAGTGGTTCTTGTCGAACACGGCCTTGCCGATCACCGCCTTCTTCTTTTCCTTCACGGGGAGATTGGGAATCGCCGAGGTGGGGCAGACCTGGCCGCACAGCGTGCAGTTGTACTCGCAGTATCCGAGGCGGGGCATAACAATCGGGGTATAGATTCCCTCAACGCCCGCCTGATGGACAGACGGATAAAGGGCATTCTTCAGACAAACCTTCATGCATTCCCCGCACCGGACGCATTTCTGCAGGAACGCCCTTTCGTCGGTTACCCCGGGCGGGCGTAAAAGCCGTTCTTCGTGAGCGGGAAGGCGGAACCGGAAAAAGCTCGACAAAAAGAACCCGGACACAAGTCCCCCCACCAGGATGCGCCGTTCCGGAAAAAAGCGTTGTCCATCCACCGATGAGGCGCCGAGGCGGAAGGTAACCCGCTTCCGGTCGCATCCGGGCCTGCACGCCATGCAGCGGATGCATTCGGACGTTTGCAGTATCTCCCGGTCGAAGGAAGCAGGGCAGATCGTGGCGCAGGCGCGGCAGTCGTCGCACAGACGGGAGGGCAGCCGTCTGAAGGGAGAGAGTTTTCCGGCGATTCCCAGCAGCGTGCCCAGGGGGCAGAGATTCCTGCACCAGTTGCGCGTCTCGTACCGTTCCAGAAAAATAATGGCCAGGAAAAGGAGTGCCGACAGGAAGGCGAGCGGGTAAAAGGTCTCCCGGAACGGGAGAAGGTGGTCGCGCAGCAAAGCATAGCCCGGCTCCAGATAGTCCCGGCTGTCTCCCATGATGCGATACAGCCAGACCCACCACTGCCGTACGGCGTTGCCGAAGATCGGGTAGAAAAAGAACGTGAGCGCCCGAACCAGGATGGCGATCGGATCGAAAAGCCCCGCCAGGTTTGCGTTGAACAGGGCGGAAAAAAGAAGGGGAAAAAGAAGCCAGTATTTCAGGTTTCCCTTCAGCAGCCGAAGGGGCGCGGTTTTGTTTATTCTGGCGGTGACCAGGTCCAGGATCGTGCCGAGGGGGCAGAGCCAGCCGCAGAAAAACCGCCCCAGGAGCATGGTAAAGATAAGGACGAGCACAGCGGGGAGAAGGAGCCAGGTAACTGTTTTGGCGGCAAGAAGATAGGTTGCCAGTACCAGCGGGTCGGCGCGGAAAAAGCTGTTTACCGCCAGGGAAATCTCGTCGCTCCCCCGATATTCCGTCTGGACGAAAAGCACGAGAAACAAAAGCAGAAACAGCAATTGGCTTACGCGTGCCGTGGTGATTTTTTTCATATATCCCGGTTCGTTCTTGTCAGGCCTTCAATATCTTTATTCTGTTCATATTCATCTCGCCGAGCCCCCTCTTGTAAGCGGCCACGGTAACGGCGATGTCTGCCGGTTTCAGGCCGAACAGCGTCGTGGCATAGGCATCGGCAGCGACGATGTCGGTGGATGCGATGACCTTGTTGAGTATCCTGACGTCTTCCGGCGCGCCGCCCTGCGGGCCGTGGGCGGTAAGAATGCGCGTGGCGTCTATCACCACCAGGTGGCTCTTCAGCACGGCATTGACATCCGCCAGGCTATCTTCGATGTTCCGGTGTATGTTGCCGCGGTTTCCGCCCATGACTCCCATGATGTTCTTGAGTCCCAGGGTCAGACCGGTCAGTTCGTGATGTTTCGCCACCGGGACATTGATGAATACATCCGCGCTCAGTGCTTCGCCGTACAATTCCCACTCCCTGAGGCGCGTCCCGTTCAGGGGAACCTTCTTGAAGCGCTCCGGTTCCACATACTTCAGCTCCACCGACTTCAGGTCCCTCAAGGCATCGACGATGCCGCTGTTGACGTAGCAGCGCCGTTCGTCGTTGCAGGATCGGTCAAAAACCTTGACTCTTTTCGCCCCGGCCTGCAGGCATTCCTCCACGATCGCTCTGACCACCAACGGATGGGTGTTGGCGGCCTGTTCCGGCTTTCGGTCCCAGCCGATATTCGGCTTGACCACCACCATGTCGCCCTGCTTCACAAACCGTTTCATCCCTCCCAGGGCGGCAAGGGCATTCCGGGTGATTCCGGCGTAATCCTTCCCCTCCGCTACGGCTACCACGGGCATTTCGGCGGCGGACAGGTTTCGTAAACGCCAGTGATAAAAGATCGGCGACAAACCTAATAGCGTAAGAAACAGCCGTCTCTTCATATCTGCGCGCTCCTTTCCTCTGTTGCGGGGTTCGCGGTTGTAATCTGCACCCCATGCGCTGGACAACCTCTGTGAGAGTAGTCGGCAGGATCGAACATCCTGGAAAACGGGAGCAAAGGATCTTGCCGCGAAACAACAAAGAAGATTCAGCGTCGAACGCAAACGTCAGGTTATTGAAGAATTGCTAAGCGGGATCAGCACGCCTACCCAGCTTGTGAGACGCCATGCAATTGTCAGGAAGCTCAAATCCCCATTTCCCGCACGCCCTGCAGGACATGGAGGGATTTTATTTCTTTCCCGAGGATGTGCGCGATGAAGCCGCCCAGTAGATCCCTGCTCTCGGAAGCCGCTTGTGCGGACAGGACGAGGCGTTCCAGTTTGCCGATTTCCATCTCCTTGCCGAGCAGGAGCGTTTTAATGGTGCCGAGGGAAACGGCAACGACGCCGGGATGCCGCGGCTCGCAGGACGTACACCGTAATCCGCCGTCCCGGGCGACAAAATGGTACGCATCCGCATCACCGACAGACTTCCGGCAGGCCATGCAGCGGTCCAGCAGGGGTTCGTAACCCGCATATTTGAGAAGGCGAATCTCGAAGAACCTCAGCAGGTCTTCGGGATTGCTCCCCGCCTCCACCAGGACAAGAAAGCTCAGGAGCAGATGAAACAGCTCGGCATTTCTCTTGCCTTCCAGGGTGAACTTATCCGTCAGCTCAAGCAGGTAAGAGGCAATCAGCGTTTTCTCCAGGTCCTCCCTGATGCGCGGGTAACCGTTGAGAATGGAGCCTTCTTCGATCAGGGCGAGACTATCGTGGCCCCGCCGCGAGAAAATAATCTGCATGCAGGAAAAAAGCTCCAGGATGTTGGCAAATCGTTTTTTACTGCGCCGGGCGCCCTTGGCAATGCCGGTGATCTTGCCAAAATCGGCGGTATAAAAAGTCAGAATCCGGTCCGACTCCCCGTAATCGAGGGAACGCAGGATAACCGCCGCTGTTTTGTGTATCGTTCGTGTATTCACGACGACTCCGTAAAGATTAACGTGTTCCGCCCGCCGGGCGGCGCTTCCCGGTAAGAAGAGATTGCCGCGGCGCTCTGCGCCTCCTAAGAAACTTCATCTGTCATTGCGAGCGTAGCGAAGCAATCTTAGATGGTTAAAGATCGCCACGCCCCTTTGGGGCTCGCGATGACAGGTGCTAACTTTTTACGAGTCCCTCAGATTTCTCGGAGTTTTATTTCCCCGCCCACTATGGTCATGATGGCCTTGCCTTTCATCGTCCATCCGGCAAAAGGCGTGTTTTTTCCCTGGGAGCGCAAGCTGCCGGGGTCCACCGTCCAGCACCGGTCGAGATCGATCACCGTGATATCGGCATCGGCGCCCGGTTGCAGCGTACCGCCGGATACGCGGAGTATCCGGGCCGGATTGGTGCTCATTGCACGGATCAGTTGCTCCAGCGTGAGCACGCCCTCCTCCACCAGCCTGAGACTCAAGGAAAAAGCGGTCTCCAGTCCGCTGATGCCGTTTGCCGCAGCTTCAAACTCCACCTCCTTGTCCGTACGCGCATGCGGCGCATGGTCGGTGGCAATGGCATCGATAGCGCCGTCCCGGAGCCCTTCTTTGACTGCCGCCAGGTCATCCTTGGTGCGCAACGGGGGATTCACCCGGGTATTGGTGTCGAATTCCCGCAGGGCCTCGTCGGTCAGCGTAAAGTAATGGGGCGCCGTTTCTGCCGTTACCCTGATTCCACGGGCCTTCGCCTCCCGGATCATCCGGACCGATCCCGCCGTGCTCACGTGGGCAATATGAACGCCCGTCCCGGTATAGCCGGCGAGGATGATATCCCGCGCAACCATCACTTCTTCCGCCGCATGGGGAATGCCCGGCAATCCCAGTTCCGTGGCCGCAAGCCCTTCGTTCATCGCTCCTTTTCCCGAAAGGTTCAGATCTTCGCAGTGGGATATTACCGGCACGTCGAGAGAAGCTGCATATTCAAGCGCCCGCCTCATCAGGCCGCCGTTCATAACCGGCTTGCCGTCGTCTGAAACAGCCACGGCGCCGGCATCCGCGAGATCGCCGAATTCCGCCAGGCTCGTTCCTTCCGAGTTCCTGCTGATCGCCGCTACCGGGTACACGCGCACGAGCCCGCATTCGGCGGCTTTCATCCGTATGAATTCCGTAACGGAGCGGTTGTCGTTCACGGGACTGGTATTGGGCATGCAGGCAACGGCGGTGAATCCTCCCGCGGAAGCAGCCTCACTGCCCGATTGGATCGTTTCCTTGTATTCAAATCCCGGCTCCCGCAGGTGAACGTGCATGTCGATCAAACCGGGAACCACCAGCATGCCGCGAAGGTCAATCACGCTTACGTCCCCGCCCGACTTCTTCCTCGTCCCGCTGTTCGCCGACGCCGGATCCTTCCCCACTTTTGCAATCCGGCCCTCTTCGACCAGGATATCAAGCTCGCCGTCAATGTTGCGGGAGGGATCGATAATCCTGCCGCCCTGGAGAAGGTATTTCATCATGATTCGCCCCCCGTGAGCAGATATAAAATAGCCATTCTGACGGCTACGCCGTTGGCAACCTGCTCCAGAATCACCGACGCGGCTGAGTCGGCGATATCGGAGGCGATCTCCACGCCCCTGTTTATGGGACCCGGATGCATCACCAGGACATCCTCGCGCGCCAGTTTTATGTTCCTGCCGTTCAGGCAGAAATAGCGCGCGTATTCCCGCAGGGAAGGGAAAATACTCTGGCGCTCCCGCTCCGTCTGTACCCGGAGCATCATGATGATGTCGGCGCCCTGTATGGCGTCTTCCACGTGGTGGTATACCGCCACTCCCATTTTCTCAACCTGCCGGGGAAGCATGGTTGCCGGTCCCGCTACGGCCACGGAAGCCCCCATTTTTGTGAGGCCGTATATATTGGAACGGGCTACCCGGCTGTGGGCGATATCACCGACGATCGCCACCTTCAAGCCGGCAATATTCTCCTTTTTCATTCTGATCGTCATCATATCCAGCAAGGCCTGGGTCGGGTGTTCGTGGGCCCCGTCACCGGCATTGATGATCGACTGCTTTACCATCTTTGCAAGCATGTGGGGAGCGCCGGCGGCGCTGTGGCGGATCACGATCACGTCGGGGCTCATCGCCTCGAGGTTTCTCGCCGTATCGAGAAGCGTTTCACCCTTGACGACACTGCTGGTGGACGCGGATATGTTTATCGTATCGGCGCTCAACCTCTTACCCGCGATCTCGAACGATGTCCTGGTCCTGGTGCTCGCCTCGAAGAAGAGGTTGACGACGGTCTTCCCCCGGAGGGTGGGAACTTTCTTTATTTCCCGCGTGGAAATCTCCACGAAGGACTCGGCCGTATCGAGGATCAGATTGATCTCTTCCACGGACAGTTCCCTGATACCCAGTATGTCTTTACGGGCCAGCTTCATGATTGAAC
>CAZTLA010000013.1:0-30409 GCA_964614365.1 uncultured Syntrophales bacterium
AAACTCGCAACATCCGTGAACGCATTCTTATCCTCTGCGAAGGCAATAAAACCGAGCCCAATTATTTCCGTAAATTCTCCCCAAATGTCGAACCGGTGGAACTGGATGTGGATGGCACGGGAGCGAACACACTGAGTCTTGTGTACGATGCCATCCGCCGGTGCAGGGAAGCCGCAAGCAAAGACATTCCTTACAACCAGGTATGGTGTGTTTTCGATAGAGATGTTTTCCCATCCGACGATTTTAATCAAGCTTGCAAGGTGGCTGAAGCCAATCACATTCATGTTGCTTATTCCAATCCGTGCTTTGAATTATGGTACTTTCTACATTATCATTTTACCGATACCGCAATTGACCGTCATGCATACGCTCTCAAACTCACGGGCTTCATGGGGCGCAGATACAAGAAAAACGCTAATAATATGTACAATCTTTTGAAAAATCATCAACCTGCTGCGATTCGGAATGCGAAGAAGCTTATGAACCGTTACAATCCATGTAATCCTGAACGAGATAATCCCTCTACAAATGTATACATATTGGTTGAGTTTCTAAACAATTTTCGATCTGACGATTCGATTTAAATCTTCGAAGATGGAATGTCGCCTATTTCAGATCTCTCCGTTGAGAACATGCTTATCATCCTAATAGCAATCACCCTCAGCTTCCTGGCGATAGCCGCCCATTTCTTTCGCGGCGGATATCTTCTGCCGGCGGCGATAGTGCTTTTTCTGCCATTCCTGTTGCTGATAACCGAAAGATGGGCGGCAAGGGTCGTTCAGGGCGCATTGTTTGTTGCGGCACTGGAATGGATAAGGACAACGACAGCGATAACACAGGAGCGTCTGACTTTTGGTCAGCCCTACCTGAGGATGGTGGTCATCCTGGGCGCGGTAATTATTATTACCCTTTTGTCGGCCGCATCGTTTTATCTTCCCGCCATAAGTCGCCGGTACAAGTTGAAGTGAAGCCCGTTATTTTTTCCTGAGCGCGTACCCGGAATAAGATAACTCCTCCCTGCCGTTGGACGAAATCACCCGGACCGTCTCCGCCATCCCGGACCCCAGACCGCAGATGACCGCCTCGGTGTCGGAAAGGGGTTCGAGGGCAAAACTCACGCGATTGTTCGATAGGAGCGGCAGGGAAAATTCGACCATGAGGAGTCCGTTGTCGAGGCGGAGCCGCAGCTTCTCCACGAGGGAAATATCATCCCCAAGGTTTTCCACCTGATAATCCCCCACACGCTTCTGCCATGATCCGGGAACCGGCGCCGGCTTGATCTTTTCTCCCACGAGCAACTCTCGCCCACGGTTATTGATCACCAGGACCTCCCTCCCCGCAACCCGTTCGCGGAAGATACTCACATAATCAAGTTCACGGAGCCGCCAGGGGATAAAACTGAACAGTTTGTATCTCACGCCGAACTTTCCATCTGCCTGCGGGAGCAGGTGAAATGCCCGATCCATTACCTCCACGTCAAAATGATCAGTATCGGGCGTAATGTTCCCCACGCCAAACATCGTGGCATAACGACCTTCATAGGCCTGCATGATGCTCTGAGAAAGCGCGGCATCAACTTCCACCGGCATCTTCGGTTCGGCCTGTTTGATGCCGGATTTCAGTTCAAAGGCAAGGGTAAGCGCGCGGGCTGCGACCGTGGTTACCGTGGACGTAGATGAGGTGTTGGACATGACCACGACCCCCAGTTTCTGCGCCGGCAGGACCATCAACTGACTCCGGTGCAGGAGCGTCGCGCCGCCAAAGCGGGCAACGGGCCCGGCATTTTTTATATTCACTTCCCCGAAGCCGCTCAGCATCCATCCGAGACCGGCCTGCAGGCCGAAGTCGAGCGGCACCTGGCTGTTCTGAACGCGGAACATCTCCGCCAATGTCTCCGGCTTCAATATCTGACGAGAACCGAATCTTCCTTGGGCAAACACCATCTGCATAAAGCGGCTGAGATCCGTCACCGTTGCCTTTAACCCGTAGCCGGGCACATCCCGGCAAAGTGGTTCATCTATCTCCCTGCCTTTGCGGTAGCTCTTGGTTGCGCCCCGGTCCTTCCCCGGCGCCGGCAGGAGGCTTGAGTGGGTCATGTTCAGGGGGTTCAGGAGCGCCTCTTCGATGCAGGAAATGAAACTGCGGCCGGTCACCTTCTGGAGAACAATGCCGAGCAGGGTAAAGCCGAGGTCGGAATTCGCGTAGACGAAGCCCGGTGGATAGGCGGCGTAATCGTCCCTGATCTGATCCACGACCTTCGTGAAGGGTTCCGGTTTCCTGCTCCACATCCCCTTGAGAACCCGGGCCGGCAGGCCGGAATGATTGGTCATGAGACTGCGAAGCGTGATCGGACCGGCATTGGGGAAACGGCTCTTTACAGAAAACTCGGGCAAATACTGCTTGAGCGGACGGTCAATGTCCAGCTTCCCCTGTTCGGCGAGTTGCATGACTGCCGTCGCGGTGAACAACCGGGTAAGGGTGCCCGCACGGTACACCGTATCGGGGGTTGCGGCGATCTGATTTCTTTCGTCGGCATAGCCAAAGCCCTGGGCCCACACCACCCGCTGGTCGTCTACCAGTGCAATGCTCAAGCCCACGACGTCGTTCTTCCTCATTTCCGATTTGATGAGATCGGCAATGGTCTCTTTGAGCCGTCCGTAATCGACGGCAAGGGCCGCTGCCGATTTTGCCGGAGCAGTGCCGGGGGCAGCAGAAGTAGCGGCGGAAACAGCGTTCTGGGCATAAGCAGAAACAGCAATGGCCAGGAAGAAAAGCACAAGACCTGTTTGATAACGCGTTTTCATGGTCTCTCCTTTGAATAGCTTGATTTCATTCTTGATGCCCGATCGTTTTTCTTCAAATGACCCTGGTCGAGGCAAACATCAGGGACTTGACCGTGACGGGGATCACCTCCGTGGTCCCCATCGCTTCACCGATATCGATGTAATCCAGGTCGCCCACATCGATTCCGTCTATGGCGATGACCTCGCGCTCAACCCCCAGCTCTTCCCTGAGGATTGCGCCCAGCGACTTCGCCACATCAAGGTCCATGGTCAGATACAGGGGACTCCCTGCATCGTTCGCATTGTTCAGAACTCCGGCAATCCCCTCGGCAACCTTGCGAATCGAGGGGTAATCCAAATGACCGTCGAGCGTAAGCGACAGCGCAAGTCCCGATGAGTACGCAGGCAGGTCGAACTTCGCCAACGCCTGCTGGAGCGTGTCCCGTACCGCCATCCCACCCTGAAGGGGAACCCTCACGACCTTGAGGCCAAAGACCGGCAGGGCGGAGGGAGAGGAAATATAGCTCGTGTTGCCGCTCGCCTGGATGGTGTATTCCCCGGCGCCGATGACCGTAGCCCGGATCCCCTCGCCGGGCTCCCGCAGGATATTGTTCCGGGGAAGCTTCTCCAGATGATTTCTCATGCTTTTCCCCAGTTGCGGCCCCACATCCCCGTAGGAGGCAGAATCGCGGTTATAGATGTGTTCCGAGACCCCACCCGAGAAGACGATAGTGTCGATCCGGTCAAGGCCCCGATAATTCTTAAACGGCTCGGTCACCATGAGCCGTTGCGCAAGCGGAGAGACAGGTCCCTGTCCGATCATCTCGAAAATGATCTTTGCCATGAGGGCGGCAAGCTCTTCCCGCTCTCTGGTCCCGATCTTCCGGCCCGGGGCCGTTGGGTGACCGATCTCTTCCATGAGCGTCTTGCCGGCATCTTCAAGCCGCGTAATCACGCCCGATTCGTCAAAGGCAACAAGGCGCGCGCCCACGTTGATCGCGGCAGTCTGGCGCACGACGCCGTTCTCAATCAGGGAAAACTTGGTCGTGCCGCCGCCCATGTCCACATTCAAAACCCGCGCCCTCTCTTTCTTGGAGAGATCCACCGCACCACAGCCGTAGGCGGCAAGGAGGGCTTCCTGGTTGTGTCCCGCCGCCGCGCAGATGAATTTCCCCGAATACCTGGCAAAGTATTCGACCAGGGGCTGCGCATTTTCTTTCTTAAGGGCCTCGCCGGTAATGATGACGGCGCCCGTATGGACATCTCCCGTCCCAAGACCCGCTTCCCGGTACGCCTCCTCGATAAAGTCCTTGATTTTGTTCGTGTCGATCAGTGTCCCGGAAAGGCAGGGGGTGAGCATGATGCGGGAACGGAAGAGCACCTCGCGTTCGGTCACCTTCACCTGACCGGAAAGGGAGGCCCCCTCTCTCCGTAACGTCAGTCGGGAAAACACCAAGTGGGTTGTGGAAGAACCGATATCAATGCCCACGCTCCTCAGCGAGAACATCTCCACTCCCTCGATATCCTCCATGACGGTGTCCGGCCCCGGCTCACGATGGAAGTGATCAAAATAGTCGTCATGCATGCCTGCCATCTCCCCCCTGCGTTTCTTGATAAAAAACCGTTTCACCACGTCGGAATGAATGAGTATAAGAAAAGAGCGGCTGTGTCAAGAGAACCGGTGGAACTTCCCTTCTCCGGGGAATTCACAAGCCACACTTGCATTATATTCTCGAAATATCGTAAAAGGAACCATGAGGCTCCGGAAAAGCGTTTTCCCTGCTGGGCGAGCAATATGAACAACCGTACGTTTTAAAAAAGAGGAGGAACTTATGGCGAAAAGAATCGTTGATTTTAAAGAATGTCAACCGGATACCCTGAAGGCATTCGATGAAAAGCGTGTGCTTCTGGTAAGCCAGGGGAGCAAAGGCATTCCCAATATCATGACGATCGGCTGGGGTTCGTTGGGAATCGTCTGGAAAAGACCCGTCTTTACCGTGCTGGTGCGGCACTCCCGCTATACGCATGCCCTGATCGAAGAAACCGGGGAATTCTCCGTAAATATTCTGCCGCCGGGGATGGAAGAGGTGGCGAAATACTGCGGAACGGTTTCCGGCCGGGATGTCAACAAATTCGAAGTCAAACAATTGACGTCAATCACTGCCAGCCGGCTGAAGGTCCCCCTCATCAAAGAATGCATCATCCATTTTGAATGCCGCGTCATCTACAGGAGCGACCTTCTTCCGGAAGCGTTGGACAAACCGCTCCTCACCGAAATTTACGGCAACACCAAGGACTTTCACCGGATTTATTTTGGAGATATCCTGGCATGCCGGCGTGAATAGGAAAGAGGTCCCCCGGACGTCCCGTTTCACAACATACCGGATGGCGGAATCAGAAGCTCTGCCGGGGCAGCAGATTTCCTTCCTCTTTGACGCGCAACCTCTCGTGACTGCACCATGAACCTTCAGAACGCCTACCGCTTATCGCAAAAAGAACTCTTGCAACTCAAGGATTGGTTCGGCCGGTACGCCCGGTCGTTTTATGCTCTCGATCCCGCCACCCGGAAAGTGCTGACGCTGAAAGAGATGCACTCCCTGCGTGTCTGCAAAGCAATCCTCCACATCGCCTCCAGACTCAACCTGGATAACGATCTCCTCAGAGTCGCAGAGGCAACGGCCCTGTTTCACGATGTAGGCCGCTTTGAACAATACACCCGCCACCACACGTTTTTCGACGGAAAATCGGAGGACCACGCCGCCATGGGCATCCGGATTCTCCAGCGGGAGAATACGCTGGCGGCGCTGGATAAAAATACCCGGGAGCTGATTCTCAGGGCTGTTTCCTCCCATAACCGCCTGAACATCCCTGAAGACGAAGGCCCCGACTGCCTTTTTTTCTGCCGATTATTGAGGGATGCAGATAAACTGGATATCTTTGCCCTGTTCGCCGCTTACTACCATGGGAGCAATGACGAGCGGAATGCGGCGGTTGAACTTGATTTACCCGATACTCCCCATATATCGGAAGACGTTCTTACGGACCTGGAGCGGGGCAACATGGTCAGGATGCAGCAGTTAAGGCAGCTCAATGACTTCAAGCTTATGCAGTTGGCATGGGTGTATGACATCAATTTTCAACCCAGCTTTCAGATAATCCAGAGAAGGGGGTATCTGGAAAAGATTCGGGAGGCACTGCCGGTCTCAGAGAGAATCGACCGGATTTACTCCCGCCTCATGTCCTATCTCGAAACCAAGGCACGGTGAACGGCGTCGTTGCCTGAGACGTTCGAGATCATAAAGGCATAGTGTGATCTTTGTCATAAATTCTATTGACAAAGGACGGTAATTTTAGGTAAAAGACTCCTTCAAATAATTTTCGGCAGGTATGAACCATGTATGCAGTCATAAAAACAGGCGGGAAGCAGCACCGCGTTTCGGAAGGTGAGGTGCTGAATATCGAAAAGATAGAGGGAAACCGGGGAGATGCCGTGGTCTTCAACGAGGTGCTGATGGTGGCCCAGGAAGGGAACATCGTCGTGGGAACACCCTTCGTCGCAGGGGCAAAGGTTGTGGGCGAGATCGTCGCACAAACCAAGGCTCCCAAAATAATCGTCTTCAGGATGAAGCGCCGAAAGGGTTTCCACAAGAAAACGGGGCATCGCCAGCCACTGACAAGCCTCAAAATCAAGGAAATTATGGTTTAAGCGGAGGACAGCATGGCACACAAAAAAGGACAGGGAAGTTCCCGTAACGGAAGGGACAGCAACCCGCAAATGCGGGGTATAAAGGTATTCAGCGGCCAGACCATCAACGCCGGTTCCATTATCGTCCGTCAGGTCGGCACGAGGATACATCCGGGCAACAACGTGGGCCTGGGAAAGGACTATACCATTTATGCCATGATCAACGGGGTGGTAAAGTACGAACGTCTGGACAAGAAACGAAAAAAGGTCAGCGTGTACGCTTCATAGGCGTCTGCAAACGGCAAGCGGAATCACGCCGGTTGCCTTTTACCATAGAGCCGGCCCGTTTTCCCGGCAAAAAAAGAGGCACTTTTACAGTGCCTTTTGTTTTTTATATAATTTGCAGGAACAAACCCTCTCGTGGCATGGCCCTGAGCATTCCTGCCGGGGGATAGAGCGGCAGCATAAAAACCCATGAAATTCATAGACGAAGCAAAGATATACGTGAAGGCCGGCGACGGCGGCAAGGGCTGCGTCAGTTTTCGGAGAGAAAAATTCGTTCCCCGCGGGGGTCCCGACGGAGGCGCCGGCGGGAAGGGCGGGGACATAATCATCAGGGCCTCCGCCGGTCACCGGACCCTCCTCGATCTGAAATACCGGCAGCACCACGTGGCGAAGCGCGGGGGACATGGAGGGGGAAGTAACAAGAGCGGGCGCAACTCCGAGGACATACTGATCGTTGTCCCCGTGGGTACCGTCATCAGGGATGCCGAGACGGACGAGACCCTGGCGGACCTGACCGAGGACGGACAGGCCTTCGTCGTGGCAAAGGGCGGAATCGGCGGACGCGGCAATGCGAGCTTCGCCACGTCCACAAACCAGGCCCCCCGCTTCGCCCAGGAAGGCATGGAAGGCGAAGAACGAACCATCAGACTGGAACTCAAGCTTCTTGCCGACGTGGGAATCATCGGCCGTCCCAACGTGGGAAAATCGACGTTCATTTCGAAAGTCTCGGCGGCAAAGCCCAAGATTGCCGACTACCCCTTCACCACGCTGACGCCGAACCTCGGCGTCGTACGATACGGAGGCGACAAAAGCTTCGTCATTGCCGATATTCCGGGACTGATAGAGGGCGCCCACGGGGGAACCGGCATGGGGACGCAGTTTCTCCGCCACGTGGAACGGACTTCCGTTCTCCTGCACATCCTCGACATCGCGGACGAAGAATACCGGGGCGCCCGGCACGACCTTGAGACGATCAACCGGGAACTGGCCCTGTTCAGTCCGTCACTGATGGAGAAACCGCAGATCGTGGCAATCAATAAAATTGACTTGCCTATCACGCGGGAACGGCTTAAAAAGGAGAAAGACGCCCTGAAGAAAATGAAAATAAACGCCCTGCCTTTTTCCGCAGCAACGGGTGAAGGCGTCCGGCAGGTGATAAACGCAATCACAAAGCTCCTGGAAAAAACGAAGACATCTTAAAGACACCATGAAAACCCTCAGAAACGATATCATGGCAAAGGTAAGAAACGTGATCGTCAAGATCGGCAGCGCCGTGCTTACCGGCAAGGACGGCCTGGATCTGAAGGTGATCGAACAGCTTGTCGCCGGGATCGCGGAACTCACCAGGAAAGGCTGCCAGGTGGTGATTGTCACATCGGGGGCGATCGCTTCCGGCAAACAACGGATGGGAATAACCGGCGCCCTGAAAAGCATGCCCCAGAAACAGGCGGCAGCCGCCATCGGACAGGGGCGGCTCATGAGGATCTATTCGACGGCCTTCGCAAAGCACGGGCTGCACGTCGCCCAGATACTTCTCACCATGAGCGACTTGACGGACCGGAAACGATTCCTGAACATCCGCAATACCCTTTCCACGCTCATGGAATGGGGGGTCATTGCGATCATCAATGAAAACGACACGGTGGCTATCGACGAGATCAAGTTCGGCGACAACGACAACCTTGCCGCCATGATCGCCCCCCTTATTGACGCCCACCTCGTAATCAACCTGACCAGTACGGAAGGTCTCTACAGCTGCAACCCTTCGCTGTCCGATAATGCCCGTCTCATCCCGCTGGTAACGGAAATTACGGAGGAGATCGAGGGGGCGGCCACAGACGACACGACGACAGTGGGACTGGGCGGCATGAAAAGCAAGGTGCTCGCCGCCAGGAAGGTAACTGCTTACGGGATTCCCTACGTTATCGCTCTCGGCAAGAAAAAGGGGGTGCTGCAGGATATCCTTGCGGGGAAGGAACGGGGAACCCTCTTTCTGCCCGCGGAAAAGCCCATGCACAGCAGGAAATACTGGATTGCCTTCACGCTCAAGTCGCGCGGCAAACTGTTCCTTGATGAGGGAGCAAAAAAGGCGATCCTGCAAAAGGGGAAAAGCCTGCTTCCCTCAGGCATCGTCAACATCGAGGGTAATTTTGAAATCGGCGATCCCGTAACCTGCGCCGATATGGAAGGGGTGCCCTTTGCCACCGGTCTCGTTAACTACTGCGCCGCAGACATCAAAAAAATCATGGGAGTAAAGACGCCCGGCATTGAGCCCCTCCTTGGCTACAAGGATTACGACGAGATAATACACCGGGACAATCTGGCAGTCACGAAACAAGGCGGGAAACGGAAATGACGACTCCGTAATAAGTACCGCCCCTCTCCTGAAAGGCAGCGTTGAAAAGCCATGCGCAGACGCACGCACGCGGGGAAAATCGAAAGCCTGGGCGATGTCCTGGGCAAGATTCTGAAAAAGCGGAAAATTTTCCTGAATCTGCCCCTGGATCGGTCGTTGAATCCGGAAGACAAGCGGATCACGGCGGCCTGGAACAAGGCGGTGGGCGCCCGGATCGTGGCCCACGCGAGTCCCGACAAACTGCAGCGGGGAACACTCTTTGTGAAGGTATCCGACTCCGTCTGGATGCAGCAACTCCATTTCCTCAAACAGGACATCCTGGGAAAAATCAATCCACTGCCGGATGGAACAACCGTGAAGAACATCCATTTCTCCCTGGGGAAAACGCCCGTTTCTCCCACCGGGGATAAACTTCCACCCGCCGCTTCCTCTTCCCTGAAAGCGAGAGACAGGAAAATGATCGACGAGAACACTGCCGCCATCATTGATCCGGAGCTCAGGGATATTCTAAAAAAGGTAATGACCCGGGAGATCACCCGGCGCAGACTCAGAGAAGAGCGGTAAGGTAACGGTTTCAAACCGTTCCCTACTTTACTCCTCCCCGTCAAAAAACCGCCTCCTCAAAGGAAGTCAACTTGCTTCAGAAACCCGCAGAGTCTTCCGGGCCCGCCACTCGCGAATGATGATTCCCAGGCAAACTGCCATTCCCGCCACGTTGATGGCAGAGCTGTAGGCGGGGCAAAGGGGGGAAAAGGGGACAGGCTACTTTTTAAGGAGCCACGATGCCGAGAACAGCGAGAGGACTTTGTGACAGACTTATCTATCACGTTCTCAACAGAGGGAACGGCAGACAGCAGGTCTTTCGTTATTACGGCTCGAGCGGCCATGTGTGGCAGGGGAGGTACAAGAGCTTCATCGTTCAGGAAGACGAACATCTGCCGGCGGTTGTGCGCTACATTGAAGGGAATCCGGTGCGGGCGCGGCTCGTCGAAAGCGCGAAGTGCTGGGCATGGTCATCTCATGGGGAGAGGATAAGCGGTATGAGCGGGAAGGTGTTGAGCGCTCTTCCCGTGACGCTGCCGATAAATTGGACGGAGTACGTTGACACGGCATTGACCGGCACAGAAGCTCTGCACTGAGCTGGGGTTGGAAGCAACGATACGGGAAAGAGGCAGGCCGAGAAGCGTGGGGAAAAAGTAGCCTGTCCCCTTTCCGTATCACCACTCAAACGGCTCGTCCCGTTCGAAATCGGGAGTGAGCGCCCGGTCGTCCACTTCCTGCGTGAAGATATTCTCAAACCCCAGATCGAAGGCGCGGTTAACCACCGATTCATATTCCGCCGGCGTGACCCTCCGGCCCAGGATTGGATGCCTGCGGACTGCCGGTGTCGGCGTGTACTGGGCCATAATGCTGAGCGGCACCGCCGGGGAAACGTTCTTCTGTATTAGCTCCAGGACCTCGAAGCTATTGGAAACCCTGCCCGGCAGGACAAGGTGGCGGACGAGCACGCCCCTCACCGCAACGTTGCCTTCCTTCTCCAGAGAATCTCCCACCTGCCGCACCATCTCACACAGAGACGTAAGAGCATACTGATGGTAATCAACCACTCCGGAAAAGGCAAGGGCATCTTCGGGGTTGCCGTACTTGAAATCGGGCAGATAAATATCCACCATGCCTTCAAGCATCCTGATTGCGTCCGGATCTTCGTAGCCTCCGCAGTTGTATACAAAGGGAAGTCGCAATCCCCTCTGCCGGGCCAGGACGAGGGCCTGGACCAGCCCTGCCGCGTGGGACGTAGGAGTAACCGGCTCGATATTGTGGCAGCCTCGCTCCTGGAGGTTCAGCATGACCTGGCAAAGACCTTCCGCGTCCAGCGTCTCCCCCCGGACATCATGGCTGATCTGATAGTTCTGGCAATAGCTGCACCGCAAATTGCAGGAAGAGAGGAATATCGTGCCGGCGCCGCGCGTTCCTGAAAGGGGCGGTTCCTCGCCGTGGTGAGGAAAGGCGGAGTTCATAACGATATCACGGGGGAGACGGCAAAAGCCTTCCTGCCCTTTTGTCCGGTCAACACGGCACTTCCGGGGGCAAAGCTCACAGCTTCTCAGCATGTCCAGCAATTTCTCCCCTGTTTTCCTGCCTGTTGCCTCCGGCAAAAAAACACCCCCGTAATCGTTACATTTTTTCGACCGCATCCTTGATTCTACCGCTTTCCACCAGTTCCAGGAACTCCTCACCCAGCGGGGCGGAAAGATCCACGGCTTGCCGCCAGTTTTTCATCCGCTGTTCCGGGGCATCGATAAATGTCGCAAAATCTTCTCGTTCCGGAACCTTCCCCCCGGGCAGTTTCTCGACAAACCGGGGGGTGGGAAAAACCATCAGCACATTCTCCAGCACCCCCTCCGGGGGACGCCGGGAGGAAAAGCGCTTGTCCAGCCAGCAGGGAATAATGCGCTCCTGGTGGTGGAAAAAAAGCGTTGCCCGTTCTGCCGAAGCATAGTTTTGCGCCAAGGGGTAATCCGTGAGTCCGCCGTCCCGGTAAACGCTCTTCGGAGCGCCATAAATGTCCCTGACCCCCGCCACGAAAAGCGGAACGGAAGCGGACGCCAGAACGGCATGCTTGAAATTGATTTCGTTTAAAGGGACGTATCTGCCGGAGAAGTCCCCGCGGAGACAAAAAGAGGGCGGCTTTGCCCCGCTATAAAATACCACCCGCTCAACGAAATCGTGGAGAAAGGAGCGACGGACGGCATTCAGGAGGAGACAAAGTCCCAGCCCGAACCGTTGTATCCATTTCACTTCGGAAGCCAGGAGGTGCCTGGCGCGGGCGGTGATAATCGCCATCCGGTATTTCTTGTTCGCCAGGACAAAGGGCAGCGCGTCATCCTCAAGATAGGTGTTGACAACATCCCCCAGGGACTGCAAGACCGCGGACGGGGTGTCGCCCCGGTGGTAAGTCAGGTTGATATAGGCCTCCCTGAGGGCAAGATAGCTCTTTTCCGCTTCGGGTTGCAGCCAGGCTGCGAGGCGACAGGCGCCGGCGGAAGCTCCCGCCAGGAGGACCGGTCCCGAACGACCGAGGGAGCCGTTCCTCAGCAGGGTGAGATCAAAACCGCCGGCAATCAGCCACCGCGGTCCCACGGCCGGCGCGAAATAGGTTGAGACGCTGTCCAGGCTGAAACCACCGTCTTGTATTTGCGAATATACCTGCTTACCCGCCTTGATACGGATACGGTACACCGTTAGCATCTCCTTGAGCAGTCCGTCTTCCGGCATCAGCCGTCTGAACGGCCCGCGATTGCCGTGGCCCAATTCCACCGTTCGTCCGGCGACGAATTAAATGGCCCTTGACAGGCGATATTCCCGTCCTGTAAAGTACGATCCACTCCCTTCAGCGTGGGCCGCGCCGTAAGGGAAAGAATGTGGTTATCATGGAAACTGAGCTTCATACACAAACATTGGCATATTTGTCAATGTTAATCAGCAAAGCAGCACTGGTTTATATCGCGGCGATCCTAGTCAACTGTAGCGCCTTCGGGTAATCGTGCAACACATCACCGTTAAGAGAAATAATCCTCCCCGGATCGGAGACATCCATTGATGGCAGAGAGCACCTCGGTAATCGATATGGCGCAAAAAGCGCGAATTGCCGCCAGCGCCCTGGCCCGCGTTCCCACGGACATAAAAAACGGGGCGCTCCTGCACATGGCTGAAGAGCTGGTCAAACAGAAAAACGTTCTCACGGCGGAAAATGCGAGGGATTTGGCGAACGCCGGGAAAGCCGGCCTTTCGCGCGCTATGATCGACCGGCTTACCCTGACGGGCAACGCCATCGATGTCATTGCCCGCAGCCTCGCCGAAGTGGCCGCGCTGCCCGACCCCGTGGGAAAGGTAACTTCCCTGTCGAGAAGGCCGAACGGCCTTCTCGTGGGCAGGATGAGCATTCCCTTGGGCGTCATCGGCATCATTTACGAATCACGCCCCAATGTAACGGTGGATGCCGCCGCACTCTGCCTCAAGTCCGGCAATGCCGTCATCTTGCGAGGCGGCTCGGAGGCCATACACTCCAATGTCGCCCTGGGGAAGATCTTGTGCGACGTTTTGAAAGCCACGGCTATCCCGGAGGAGGCCATCCAGGTAATCCCCACGACGGACCGCAGCGCCGTTCGGGAAATGCTGCAACTCGACGAATACATAGACGTCATCATTCCCCGTGGAGGAGAAGAACTGATCAGGGCCGTGGTGCAGGAATCGAAGATTCCCGTCATCAAGCATTACAAGGGGGTCTGCCACATCTTTGTCGATGCCGACGCCGACAGGGAGATGGCCGAAAGAATATGCTTAAACGCAAAAATCCAGCGTCCCGGCGTATGCAATGCCATGGAAACCCTCCTGGTCCACCGGGATATTGCCGCCCGCCTCCTGCCGGAACTGGGGAAGAAGTTCCGGGATGCGGGCGTCACCGTGCGGGGCTGCGCCACGGCAAAAAGCATCCTGCCGGATATCGAGGAAGCAACCGAGGAAGACTGGCACCGGGAATATCTCGATCTTATCCTGTCTCTGAAAGTCGTGGACGGCATCGACGAGGCCATCGCCCACATTGAAAAGTACGGTTCCCTGCACACGGAATCCATTATCACCAACGACTACGCGAATTCCCAGCGCTTTCTCACCGAAGTGAATTCATCCACCGTCCTGGTAAACGCCTCGACGCGTTTCAGCGACGGCTTTGAACTGGGACTGGGAGCGGAGATCGGCATCAGCACCACCAAGCTTCACGCCTTCGGGCCCATGGGACTGGAAGAGCTTACAACCACCAAATTCATCGTTTACGGAAATGGACAGGTACGGACATGAAATGGGGACTCTTGGGCGGCACCTTTGACCCGATACACATTGGCCACTTGCGATGCGCGGAAGAGATCCTGGAGATGTTCGAGTTAAACAGGATCGTCTTCATTCCCGCGTCGCGCCCCCCCCACAAGCTGGAAGCCGCCATCACTCCCTTCTACCACCGCGAACAGATGGTGAGACTCGCCATCGAGGGAAACCCCTCCTTTTCTTTTTCCGACGTGGAGAACCGGCGGCAGGGAAAGTCCTATGCCGTTGAAACAATCGATTACTTCAAGAAAAAATATGTGCAGGATCTGGAATTGTACCTCATTCTGGGACAGGACGCCTTTCATGCCATCCAGACGTGGAAAGATTGGAAGAATCTCCTGCTCATGTGCCATTTCATTGTCATGACGAGACCGGGCTACGAAAACAAAGGCCTGACCGGCATCATCCCCCCCGACTTCGCTTCCCAATTCACGTACGACGAGTCCGTGGAGGGGTTTAAGAGCCCCACGGGCAACGTCATCTTCTTCCGCCCAGTCACCTTCCTCGACATATCATCCAGCGATCTCAGACAACGGGTGCGGAGAGTCTCATCCATTGCCTACTTGGTCCCTGCAACGGTTCGTCATTATATCGCCAGGAATTCCCTCTACAAGGCTTCCTGAAAGACCGGCTTACCACCCGTCCGGAAAATACCCGTCGCTTTTTCTCTTCCCGCCATCCCGGCGGCGGGAGAACCGGTTTAACGTATTTTCGAAAGGAGGTAGCGCGTTTATGGCCGAGATCAAAGATATTAAGATGCGGGCGCTGAAAAAAGAGGATTTGGATGCCATTATTGAAATCGACAAGAACGTGTTGGGACGAGCCCGCCCCGAATACTGGCAGATGAAGGTTGAACTGTTGCAAAGCAGGTCGCCGATCGCCTCCCTGGTCGCCACCAGCAACGGCAAGGTCGTGGGCTTTATCCTGGGAGAGGCAAGCGGCTGGGAGTTCGGCATCCCGGATTCGGTTGGATGGATCCATACCATCGGGGTTGACCCGGCCTTCCAAAAGCAAGGGGTGGCACGCCTGCTCGTCAAGGAGATGATCGCGCACCTGAAAAAAGTGGGAGTAAGCTCCATCTACATCCTGGTAAACTGGCGGGACGGGGACCTGCTCAAATTCTTCGGCAAGGCGGGATTTGCGCGGGGGGATATGATTAACCTGGAGCTTAAAGTTTGACGGCCCCGCGCCGTTACAGTACCCGGCGCAGGAAACGTCCCGTAACGGACTCACCGGCGTCCGCCACCTCTTCGGGCGTACCGGACGCCACAATCCTGCCGCCGCCGGGCCCTCCTTCGGGACCGAGGTCGATAAGGTGGTCGGCCGATTTGATCACGTCCAGATTGTGTTCGATGACTACCAAGGTGTTCCCCATATCCACGAGCCGCATCAAAACATCAAGCAGTTTATGGATGTCGGCAAAATGGAGACCGATCGTGGGCTCGTCAAGAATGTAGAGCGTATTGCTGTTCAACCGCTTCCCCAGCTCCCGGGAAAGCTTGATCCGCTGCGCTTCTCCGCCGGAGAGGGTGGTCGCCGACTGCCCCAGTTTGATGTAACCGAGCCCCACGTCCATGAGAAGCTGGAGCCGGGACCTGATGACGGGTATGTTGCCGAAAAAGCCAAGCGCCTGGGTTACCGTCATATCCAGCACATCGGCGATATTTTTCCCCTTATACACTATTTCGAGGGTATCCCGGTTGAAGCGTTTCCCGCGGCACACGTCGCAGGTCACGTAGACGTCGGGAAGGAAATGCATCTCGATCTTAATGAGACCGTTGCCCTCGCACGCCTCGCACCTCCCCCCCTTAACGTTGAAACTGAAACGTCCCGGCTTGTAGCCCCGGACCCTCGAGTCGGGAAGACCGGCAAAAAGGTCCCGGATATGGGGGAAAATGCCTGTATACGTGACCGGATTGGAACGGGGCGTGCGGCCGATGGGCTGCTGGTTGATCATGATGACCCGTTCTATTCCCCCCATATCCGTAACCCGCCGTATCTTGCCCATGCTCCCTCGCTGCAGGTTCAGTCTCCGTGCCAGCACCCGGTAAAGGGTTTCGATGACCATGGTGCTTTTTCCCGAACCGGAAACGCCCGTTACCGACGTAAAAACACCCACCGGTATCCTGATGTCGATGTCCTGCAGGTTATGCTCATAGGCGCCCTCCAGGACGATGAATCTGCCGCCCGCCTTTCTGCGCCTGGACGGCACGGGAATAGACCGCTTACCGGAAAGGTACAGACCCGTCAGGGACTGGGGACACCCGCATATCTCTTCCGGCGTGCCGTGGAAGGTAACCTCACCGCCGTTCAAACCGGCGCCGGGCCCCATGTCGATAATATCGTCGGAAGCGATCATCATATCCGCGTCATGCTCCACCACCAGCACCGTATTTCCCATGTCGCGGAGCCGTTTCAGCGTGGCAATCAGCCTCAGGTTATCGCGCTGGTGCAACCCCACCGTGGGCTCGTCGAGAACGTAAAGCACACCCACCAGTCCTGACCCGATCTGGGTCGCCAGGCGTATACGCTGCCCCTCGCCTCCGGAAAGGCTGCCGGAAGACCTTTCCAGGCTGAGATAGTTCAGCCCCACATCCAGCAGGAACTTCAGCCGTTCCCGTATCTCCTTGAGGACCCGTTCCGAAATAAGGGTTTCCTGCCGGGAGAGGGATATCGCAGTAAAAAACTCATGGCATTTTTCGATCGACATCCGGCATATGTCATGGATGTTTCTCCCCGCCACGGTTACGGACAGGCTTTCTTTCTTCAGCCTCGCCCCGTGGCAGGTGGGACACTCGCGCAAATCGATGTATTTTGCCAGTTCAGCCCGCACCGCATGTGAATCCGATTCCCGGTAACGCCGGTCAAGTTGATTCAGGATGCCCTCAAACGGCTTCGTATAGAAAAACCGCTGCCCCCCCCGGTCCAGGTGAAAGCGGATTTTCTCTTCGCCGGAACCGTACAGCAGTACCTGCTGAATCCTCTCGGATAACCGGTTAACGGGGACATTGATATCGAACCCGTAATGGCGCGAGAGCGTATCCAGCATCTGGTGGAAATACAGGGAGTTTCGACCGGACCAGGGGACAATGGCGCCCTCACGGAGCGACAGTGAGCGGTCGGGAACAACGAGGTTTTCGTCAAAATGCATCCTGGTGCCCAGTCCGCCACAGTCGGGACAGGCGCCGTAGGGGCTGTTGAAAGAGAACATGCGCGGCGCCAGTTCGGTGACGCTGATGCCGCATTCCGGGCAGGCGTATTTTTCGCTGAAGATGATTTCCTCTCCTCCCACCACGTCGATCCGGACGAGTCCGGCGGACAGTCCGGCGGCTATCTCCAGCGAGTCCCGCAGGCGCTTCCGTATCCCCTCCTTCACGACCAGCCGGTCGACGACAACGTCGATGTCGTGCCGTCTGTTTTTATCCGGCGCGATTTCCTCGGCAAGCTCCCGCACCTCCCCGTCAATGCGGATCCTCACAAAGCCATCCTTGAGCAGCTTCTTCAGTTCCTTATTGAATTCCCCTTTTTTACCCTGGACGAGAGGGGACAGGATGCTGATCTTCGTCTTCTCGGGAAAAGACAGTATCGCGTCGACCATCGTATCGATAGTCTGGGACCGTATCTCCCTTCCGCACTGCCAGCAGTGAGGCACGCCGATGCGGGCAAAAAGGAGACGCAGGTAATCATAGATCTCCGTCACCGTGCCCACGGTAGAGCGGGGGTTGTGGCTTGCGGTGCGCTGTTCGATGGCGGTGGCGGGAGAAAGCCCCTCAATGGATTCCACGTCCGGTTTATCCATCTGGCCGATAAACTGGCGGGCATAGGCAGAGAGGGATTCCACGTACCTGCGCTGCCCCTCCGCGTAGATGGTATCAAAGGCCAGGGAAGACTTCCCCGAACCGCTGACTCCCGTTATAACCACCAGCCTGTCGCGGGGGATGTCGATATTGATGTTTTTCAGGTTATGCTGCGACGCACCCTTTATTCTTATGTAATTCAACGTTTAATCTCGATATGGGACTTTTTTCGTATATCTTCGATCCATTCCTCGTACTTTTTCCCCAGTTTCTCTTCTTCGATCTTGGCCCGAATCTCCCCCCGGACGGCCTCCAGCGGTTTTATCCCCGCGCCCCTCCTGTCCACAAGCTTGACGATATGCAGTCCGACGGGAGATTCGATCACGTCGCTGACTTCGTTTATCCCCAGTTTGAATGCCGCATTTTCCACGTCCGGAAGCATCGATTCCTTTTCAATGAAGCCCATGTCGCCGCCGGAAGAAGCAGCCGGTCCCTGGGAATAATTCGCGGCGAGCTGCTCGAAGGGCTCCCCGTTTCTCAGCCGTTTGAGCAACAGGGCGGCGTCCTCCCTGCGTTTCGCCTTGGCATCCTCGGTCGCCTTATCGGGGGTAAGCAGGAGTATCTGCCTGATCCTCACCGCTTCTTTCCCCTCGTAATCCGCCCGGCGCCTGCGGTAATAATCGCCTATTTCCTCCTCGCCCACCATCACCTTGGACTTGAGGTCACGCCGGATAAGCTTCATCTTCATGATCTGGCTCCTGAGCTCTTTCTTGTAACCGTCAAATCCCAGCCCCTCTTTGGCAATGGATTTTAAGAGATCCTCCATGGATGCGCGCTTTTGCGACAGGATGTTGTTTATCGTCTCCATTACTTCTTCGTCCCGGACGACGATTCCGGTCTTTTTTGCTTCCTGCTCCAACAGGCTGTCATCAATCAGCCGGCCCAGCATGATTCTCCGCGCCTCCTCCAGAACCTTCTCCGTGTCCTGCCCGCGGGCAGATGCTTCCACCGACAGCCTGATCTGCGCAACGGCGGCATTCAGATCGGATAGGGTTATAATTTCATCATTGACCACGGCCACTATCCTGTCCACCAACTCTGCGTGCACCGGCCCACAATAAAGCGCCGCCATCATGGGCAGGATAAACAGCATCTTCACGGTTCTCATCACCTTCCCCCCTTTAAAGAAATTTTCTTCAGGAGTTCTTCATTCCTCTTGATCACGACCTTTGCCCTGAGTCCGGTCAGCCAGTCGACGTATGCCTCTTCCTCTTTCTGTCTTTTCAGATCCGCCAATATCCTTCCCTTCATTTCGGTAAAGCTCTTCCTGCCGCCTTCATCCCGGTCAAGCACCTTGAAGATATGGTAGCCAAAGGGACTCTGCACGATCTTGCTTATTTTTCCGGGCGAGAGCGAGAAGACCGCCTTTTCGATGGCCTCCGGCATTATCCCGCGGCTGAAAAAACCGAGATCGCCTCCCGAAGGGGCCTCGGGACCGATGGAGACATCCTCGGCCACTTTGCCAAAATCCGCCCCCTTTTTCAATCTCCCCAGTATTTCTTCCGCCTTGCCCTTGTCCCGCACGATGATTTGCGCAACATGAACCCTCTGCCCCACCGTATACTCATTCCGATGGGCATTGAAATAGGACTTTGCTTCCTCCTCGGTGACGGAGATCCGGTCATTGACATCGGCCTGAACCAGCTTTTCCAGAAGCATGCCGATACGGAGTTCTTCCCGCCAGACCGCGAAATCTATCTTTTCCGCCGCCAAAATCTCGTGAACACTTCCACCTGAATAATCCTTCGTTATTTCCCTGATCCGCTTCATGAGTTCATCGTCACTCACGGACAGGGAAAGATGCCCGGCGCGCAGGAGCATGACTTTTTCATTGATGAGCCCATTCAAAACCTCTTCCTGCAAACGGGTCATATCCGCCGGCCCCAGCACAGAGCCTTCCGCGGACAGTTTGATCGCTCTTTCGAGTTTCTTTTTAAAGTCACGCAGGTATATCTTTCCCCCGTTCACGACGGCAACTTCCGCCCGCGGGGATTCACCGGGTGCGGAACATCCGGAATGGAAAATCGCCAGACAGAGGGCGCCGCACAAAAGGGCTCGAACGTGAACATTTCGATAAGGCAGTCCTTCCCGGTGGCGCCGCTTATTATTCATAACAAGAGTTACCCTCACGCCCACCGCGCATCTCCCCCAAAGCTGTCGCCGTTCGCCCTGTGCAGGGAACGTAATACCCTTGCCCTTATTCTTGCGATGGTCTCTCCCCGTGGTCGGTTATCACGGGAGTCCGCTCGAAGTTCAGTTCATGAGCGCATGCAGCAGCCCCTTCGCCTGGCTCACGATTTCATCCGGTTTGAGGCCGGGCAGGGAAACCGCGAGTTTATAATCAGGCGTCAGTTTCACGTCTTTCCTTCCGCTCGAGGCAAGCTTCATGATCTTCTCCGGATCGAGGGCGCTGTCCGGGCGGAGAACGATGAACAGGGTCTTCCGGTCATAACCCATCTTCTTTCCCCTGATGACCTTGAGGAGATTTCTGACGCTGATCACGCCGAAAAGATTTTCCAGCTCGGGAGGAACAAAGCCGTAACAGTCCTTCATCTCGTCGGTTATCGCAGCGAGTTCCTCGTCCGTCGCCGCCAGGGAAATCCGCTTATAGGTCACCAGCCTTCTCTGGACATCGGGCATGTAATCTTCCGGTATAAACGCCGGCAGGCCGAGATTGATTTCCGGTTTTATTTCCTCCTCCGGCATCTGCTCGCCTTTCATCTCCCGGATGGTCTTCTCCATGAGTTCCGTGTAAAGCTCGTATCCCACCGCCGAGATATGCCCCGACTGGGACGTGCCCAGGATATTGCCTCCCCCCCGCAGTTCCAGGTCGTTGGAAGCTATTCTGAAGCCGGAACCGGGTTCGGAAAAATCCATGATCACCTGGAGCCGCTTCTGCGCATCCCGTGAAAGCGTGACCCCCTTGGGGATCAGCAGGTAGGCGGCGGCCTCTTCTCTCGACCGTCCCACCCGGCCCCGTATCTGGTACAACTGCGCCAGTCCGAACCGATCGGCGCGGTTGACGATGATCGTGTTTGCCGTGGGGATATCCAGACCGGAACCGATGATCGTCGTGCAGACCAAGATATTGTACTCCCCTCTGATGAATTTTGCCATGCTTTCCTCGATGTCGCCCGGCTTCATGCGGCCGTGAACGACCCCGATCTTGGCCTCGGGGACAAGTCGTTCCAGCATACGGGCCACGCTGAAGATGGATCGCACCCGGTCATGCAGGAAAAAGACGCGCCCGTCCCTCTTGAGTTCTCTGAGGATCGCCTCCCGTATCACCTCCTCGTTAAATTCAAGAACGTGGGTTCGGATCGGCTGCCGGTCCTCAGGCGGGGTATTGATGATGGAGAGGTCGCGGACGCCGACGAGCGAGAGGTGCAGGGTGCGGGGAATGGGGGTGGCCGTCAGGGTAAGGCAGTCCACGAGGGTCCGCAGCTTCTTCAGCTTTTCCTTGTGGCTGACCCCGAAACGCTGTTCCTCATCGATAATAACCAGCCCCAGGTCCCTGAATGCTACGTCCTTCTGGAGCAGCCGGTGCGTTCCGATAAGGATGTCAACGGTCCCCGCGGCAAGACCCTCCAGTATCTTCTGCACTTCGGCGCGCGTCCGAAAACGGTTCAACACCTCCACGCGGAAGGGGTAGTTCTCCAACCTCCGGGAAAAGGTCTGGTAGTGCTGTTCCGCCAGGATCGTCGTGGGAACGAGTACGGCAACCTGCTTGCCGTCCATGGCGGCCCGAAACGATGCACGGAGCGCCACCTCGGTCTTGCCGAAACCCGCGTCCCCGCAAATCAGCCTGTCCATGGGCTTTCCGTCGCTCATATCAAGATGGATGTCCTCGATGGCCTTCGCCTGGTCGGGCGTTTCTTCGAATTCGAAGGCGGCGCAGAATTCGTCGTAAACGTTGTCAGGAAGGGGGAAGGATCGCCTTTCCATGACCTTCCTGATCGCATACATGGAGGCAAGCTCTTCCGCAATCTCCCGTACCGACCTCTTTACCTTTTCCTTCGCCGCCTCCCAGGAGGTTCCCCCCAGCTTGTCCATCCGCGGCAGGTACCCTTCCGGGCCTAAGTAGCGCTGTATCTGGTCCAGACGGTCCACGGGCAGGTAGAGTTTGTCGCCGTCCTGATATTCCAGGAGAAGATAATCATTGTCAATGCCGCCCACGGCGAGTTTCTTGAGTCCGCGGTAGAGACCGATGCCGTGCTCGGTGTGCACCACGTAATCCCCCTCTTTCAGCTCGCCGAAGGACTGGAGGAAGTACCCCTCGCGCGCGGTTCTTGTCTTTCTCCGGTGAATTTTTTTGCCGAAGATCTCCTCATCGGTAATAACAACCGTTTTCAGGCCGGGGAGATGAAATCCTCCCGTCAGCTTTCCCTCCAGAAGCAGCAGCTCTCCCTGATCGCGGGGTTGTTCCACTTCTGCGACCAGCATCCGGGAATCCTCCGGCCATTTCAGGGGAAGGGCGTACCGTTCCAGGAGATTGCCCATCCGCTGCATTTCCTGGCATCCCGTACAGAGGAACGCCACCAAGTACCTGGCCCGGAGCCATCCCCTGATGCTCTCCACCAGGGGAGCAAGCATGCCCTCCTCTCCGCTCTCCCGCGGATGGCCGATTGCGGCTGGTCGAAAGTCATAGTCCATCGCCAGTCTTACGAATGGTCCGCCCAAAGAAGGGGCCGTTTCCCCGTCCTCGACACCAAGGGTCAACGCTTCAAGGTAAATCTGCTGGAAATTATCGCCGTGCCCGCCTTCCCCGAATATCTTCTCTTCCGCCGAGAAATCCGCCCGAAAATCAAACAGAAAAGAGGTCTCCCGCTCCAGGTAAAAGGCTCCTGCATGGGCGGCTTTCATGAGAAAATGGTCGATTTCGTTTTTGATCTCTTCACCCGCCCGCCTGAGCGCCAGGGAATCATCGAAAACCAGCAGGCTGTCCGCCGGCGCGTAGTCAAAGAACGTCCCGGGCGCCTCCCGGCCGTCCAGGTCATCCCCGCCCCTTTCAAGGGATTCGTAGAAGAGCGGAAGATACCGGGGATTCACCGAGGACAAGGAGCCATTGCCCACCATCTCGGTCAGGCGGTTTCTTATCATTGCGGGCAGTTCCAGTTCACTGGCCCGGTGGCGTATATTCCTTACGGCCCGTTGTCTCCTGTCCGGGGACAGGATAATTTCCACCGCGGGGGAAAGCACGAATTCCGCCAGTTCGACGGTGGAACGCTGGGACGCGGGATCAAATCTCCGGATCGATTCCAACTCGTCCCCGACGAACTCCATCCGGAGCGGCATCTCCTCTGCGGGAGGATAGATATCAATGATGTGTCCCCGCACGCTGAATTCGCCTTTCCCCTCCACGAGCGGCGCCCTGCTGAAACCGCCCGCCAGTAATTTTTCCACGAACCCGTCCCGCTCCAGCGTATCTCCCACGGAGACGGTTGCGACGTAACCGGCAAAGACATTACGGGAAACAACCCGTTGGATCAGCGCTTCGAGGGAAAGGACGACCACGGCGGCTTTACCTGCGATGAACCGATAAAGGACATCCGTGCGGGCCAGGTACACGTCCCGCTGGAAGGCAAGCATATCGGCTGACCGGATGTCCCAGGGGGGATAAAGAAGGACCCGGTCCGCGCCCAGAAAAAAGGACAGGTCTCCGGAGAGGATCTCCGCATCCTTTTCCCCGGGACTGACCACGATCAACGTCTTGCCCAGGTTTCTGAAAAGAAGAGAAAGGAAAAGGGCTCTTGCCGAACCCTTCAGACCGCCCACCCGTATTTTATTTTCCCCTCGCCCGATTCTCTCGAAGAGCGCCCGAAACTCGGGGTCGCCCGGAAAATTCTTGTTTTCTACGATTTTTCTCATGCTCAAACGCCTGTGCCCCAATATAGTCAGCCCGGCGGCAAAATGCAATGCCCCCCCTTTGCTGCGGGAGATGCACCATCTGCCCGAACATTCCCCCCTATAATAGAAAAGGGATTTATTCAAGAATAAAAAGGCTCTTCCTGTTGACAAGGGATGGCATTTACGGTAGCCTTTCAAAAAGTTTGTACAGCGCATTAACCTTGGGAAATAGACATGATCAGCGTAGAAGAAGCCCTCAATCAAATACTTGCAACCATTGCCCCCCTCAGTCCCGAAAAGATTTCGCTCATGGACGCGCTCGGAAGGGTGGTCGGCGAAGACGTCATTGCCAGCCGCGACATACCGCCCAGGGACAACTCCGCCATGGACGGCTACGCGGTCCGTTTTGCCGACATACGCAAAGCATCGCAGGAAAAACCCATTAGCCTTACGGTCATAGAAGACATCCCCGCGGGAACCATCCCTCAAAAGGCCGTCGGCCCCGGCGAGGCATCCCGGATCATGACCGGCGCCCCCGTCCCCGACGGCGCGGACACCGTCGTGAGGATGGAGGACACGCACAAGGGAGATCATACGGTGGCTATTCTGCACGCGGCTTCGCGGGGGCAGGACATCAGGCTCTCCGGGGAAGATGTCAGGCGTGGGGAAATTGTCATCCCGTGTGGCAGCATCGTGAGACCGGCCGACGTGGGCATGCTGGCCTCGCTCGGCCGTTCCTTCGTTACCGTTTTTCAGAGGCCGCTCGTGGCCATACTGGCGACGGGTGACGAGTTGGTGGATATCGATGAAGCGCCTTCGTCCTGGAAGATTGTGAACAGCAACAGCTACTCCGTGGCCGCACAGGTTCGGGAATGCGGCGCCTCTCCCCTGTTGCTCGGCATAGCGAAGGACCGGCGCGAAGACCTGATGGAAAAATTCCGGGCAGCCATGCGCGCCGACATCATCATTTCCTCGGGCGGCGTCTCGGTGGGCGACTACGACCTCGTCAAGGATATCATGAAGGAGGTGGGCAACCGGATGAAGTTCTGGCAGGTGGCCATGAAGCCCGGCAAGCCCCTCGCCTTCGGCGCCATAGGGGGAATCCCCGTTTTCGGCCTTCCCGGCAACCCCGTCTCGTCCATGGTGTCCTTCGAGCAATTCATACGCCCCGCGCTCCTCAAGATGATGGGATACGAAAACCTGTTCCGCAGGGCCGTCAAGGCAACGCTGAACGAGGATATCGTGAAATCGAAGGGTGCGAGGCATTTTATCCGGGGAAGCGTCACTTGCGCACAGGGACGCTACCGCGTCACCACCACGGGCGAACAGGGATCGGGAATCCTCAAATCTATGGTGCGGGCAAACGGCCTGATCGTATTGCCGGAAGACGTAGGGGCCTGCCAAAAGGGAGATGAGGTGACGGTACAGCTTCTCGATAATTCCCTGGAGCTGACGCCGCAGCCGGAATACTTATAGTTTTTCAGTAATCGCCGCGGAAGTGCCAAGGTCACTGGTGGGCCTCTCGGACTTCAAATCCGGTGTGGGGCGCTAAAACCGTCCCGGGTGGGTTCGATTCCCATGCACTTCCGCCAATTATTTTAACCTTTCATAAATGGCCCCCCGATTTCTGTTGAAGGCGGGAAAATGTATTTTGAAGATTTTATCGTTGGAAGCGAATTCGCTACGGGTCTGCGGCAGATCACCGAGGCTGATGTGAAAATATTTCTGGATCTCTCCCTGCTGAAAACCCCGATTTTTTTTGATGACCACGTTGCTCAGGCGGTGGGACATCCCCATTGCTGAATTTGAAACTATTTTAGCGTTATTCCCTGACCTTCCTGCCGCCCACATGGACTTGGGTGGCGCTTATTATCAGTCGGGAAATTATTCGGAAGCAGAAAAACATATTCGCGTTGCAATTGATATGGGCTACCCATTGCCAATCCTCGGATATAACTATCTTGCCTGCATTGCTGCCTCGTGTGGCGATTTTAAAAGCGCGATACCTTACTTTGAACAGGCAAAGGCCATCGGGAATGATTCGCTTGTTGATGATAATCTGCAGTCCCTGCGCGCATGGTTGTTGGCCGGTGGGCTCCAAAGTGGCCTTCGACCAAATTTAATCTCTTAAGGGTTGAATTCCCCGTCGCTTGCGACGATGAATAAAAGAATAACTCCGCTATGATACCCAGCAGCTTGCTGCGGGGAGGTTCATTCGCCAGTCATGACTTGGAGCGCCCGTTCATCGCAAAACAACCCCTGTTGCTGGGTCCAATCATTATTCATTCAACCTCGCCCGTATCCGATACATCGTCTATTGTCTTTATGCCTCAGCAACAGGAGAACTTATATGCACATCAGGCGGAATTATGTAACACGTTTTCACCGGTTGTTTGACGAGGAGGGGAAATTACCAGCGGAAGAATAGACATTAAAGAAACTGCCTCTTATGTCCGATATAGAGAGCAAATTATAAACTGATTCCGCGGTAAGGAGGGATTGGAATGATCCTATGGAATGACAGCTTGAGCGTGAACGTTGCGGAAATCGATGGTCAGCACCAGAGACTGGTAAAGATGATCAATGAGCTGAACGATGCCATGAGAGCGGGAAAGTCTAAAGAAGTGCTCGGTAATATCGTGACCGGACTCACAACCTATGTCGGCACCCATTTCGCCACGGAAGAAAAGTACTTCGCCCAGTTCAAGTACCCGGAAACCGACGCACACCGGAAAGAACACCATGATTTTACGGCGCAGGCGGGTGATTTCGCCAGAAAATTTCAGAAAGGGGAACTCGGCCTCTCCATTGAGGTGATGGACTTCCTGTCCGACTGGCTGACGAAACACATCAAGGGCACCGACAAGAAATACAGCGCATTCTTTAATGCCAACGGCCTGAAGTGACAGTGAAGAATCTCCGGGATTGCATTATGTATTCGGCGTGCTTTGGGGGGGGCTTTTGGGGGGTTGACAAACGGACCGATAAGCTCTATAAAACAGTCGTAATTTAGCCGCAGACAAAGGAACGCCATGACCGCAAGCAGTATCATTATCATCGGAGGTATAATTAGACCCGACATAACAGGAGGCCTGATATCGGCATAGTGTCGCAATAAAACCAGAAACCACGAAATCCGTTATCAGCCGAAGCTGGTAGCGGATTTTTTTTCAACAAAAAGGGATGGACTTGTAACAAGAAGGAGATGGCAATGGGGAAAAAGGATATCTTGATCTACGATACGACATTGAGGGACGGAACCCAGGGAGAACAGATCAATTTTTCCGCCGAGGAGAAGCTGCGCATTGCGCACCGCCTCGATGATATGCACTTCCACTACATCGAGGGTGGGTGGCCCGGTTCCAACCCGAAGGACATGCGCTTTTTCGAATTGGCGACGAAATCAACGTTCAAACATGCCCGGTTGACCGCCTTCGGGAGTACGCGCAAGCCGAACAGCCTGCCTGATGACTGCCCCAATCTTGCAGCCATACTGGCGGCGGAAACCCCGGCGGCGGCCATCGTGGGAAAGACCTGGGATCTGCATGTCACGGATATTCTCGGCGTACCTCTCGATGAAAACATTGCCATGATCCGGGATTCGGTCGCCTATATGAAATCGAAAGGGAAAGAGGTTTTCTTCGATGCGGAACATTTCTTTGACGGATACCGGAACAACCCCCGGTATGCCGGCAGGACCATAGAAGCGGCCCTTGACGGGGGCGCCGATATGATCGTTCTGTGCGATACCAATGGGGGCACCATGCCCCATGAATTGACGGCGATCATTGCAGAGGTATTTTCCTCTGTTCCTGCGCGTCTGCTGGGCATTCATGCCCATAACGATTGCGGCATGGCCGTGGCAAACAGCGTGGCCGCAGTCCATGCGGGCGTCAGAATGGTGCAGGGCACAATAAACGGCTTCGGGGAACGCTGCGGGAACGCGGACCTGATCACGACGATCTGCAACCTCCAACTGAAGATGAAACGGAAGTGCATCCCCGAATCGGCAATCCGGCAGATGACCAATCTCTCCCGCTACGTGAGCGACGTTGCCAATATCCCGCCTTCGAACTCGATGCCCTTTGTGGGCCGAAGCGCCTTTGCCCACAAAGGCGGGATTCACGTCAGTGCCGTGACCAAGAACCCGTTGGCCTACGAACACTTGGAGCCGGAGATCGTGGGGAATGAACAGCGGGTGCTGGTCTCGGACCTCGCGGGGAAAAGCAACATCCTTTATAAGGCAAAGGAAGAAGGCATCGACTTGAGCGGTGACGACGCCATGACCAAAAAAATCGTCCAGAAAATAAAGCTTCTGGAAGACCAGGGTTACCAGTTCGACGCCGCCGACGGATCGCTCTCGCTTTTGATCAGGAAAACGACCGGCGAGTTCGAAGAACCGTTCACTCTGGAGAGTTTTCAGGTTATCAATGCGAAGGTAAAACACTACCCTTCGCTATGCCAGGCCACGGTAAAGATATCCGTGGGCAATGAAAAGGAACTGACGGTTGCCGAGGGAAACGGCCCCATCAACGCACTGGATCACGCTCTTCGCAAGGCCCTGCTCAAATTCTATCCCCAGATCAGCGGCATGCACCTGGTGGACTTTAAGGTGAGAACGCTGGAAGGCTCCGAAGGAACGGCAGCAAAGGTCAGGGTCCTGCTGGATTCAAGGGACGAGCACGACATCTGGAGCACGATAGGGGTATCGGCAAACGTGATCGAGGCGAGCTGGCACGCGCTGGTGGAAAGCATACAATACAAACTGGGCAAAGACAAACGCAGAAAAACCAAAAAAAGCTGAAGGAACAACAACAAAGCAGCAGGGCCATCCCGTGCCCCCCGTCGTTTTCCGGCGGGGGGCACTTTTGTCGGCGCCCGTATTTTGCGCAACCCAGGAACACGTTGATTATCCTTTTTGTTTCTGATAGACTACGGCGCGTATGAGAAAGAATACATAAATGTATGCTGCTTCCCATAAACAACCAGAATCCTCAGTTACGGCTGATCAGAAAGGCCGTGGATATCCTGCGCAACGGAGGCATTGTCATTTACCCTACAGATACGGTGTACGGCCTTGGATGCGATCTGTTCAATAAGAGCGGCATAGAAAAAATCTACGCCATAAAAAAGAGGAACAAGAAACAACCGCTCAGTTTCGTTTGCGCCGATCTCCGAGACATCAGCCGATACGCCAAGGTGTCCGATGCCGCGTACAAGATCATGAAACGTCTCCTGCCCGGTCCCTACACATTCATACTGGAGGCATCCAGACTCGTACCAAAAATTATCCTGCCCAAAAGGCAGACCACCGGTATCCGCGTGCCGGATAACCGGATATGTCTTTCCCTGGTCGCCGAACTGGGGCAGCCGATAATCAGCACGAGCGTGGAAACAGAGGATGAGGAAGTCCTGAGCGACCCCCGCGAGATCGAAAAAAAATTCGGACGCCGCGTGGACATGATCATAGACGGCGGCGTTGTGGCGCCGGAACCGTCCAGTGTCATCAGCCTCGTCGATGACCGGATCGAAGTACTCAGAACAGGAAAAGGCGACGTATCCGCCTTCTTATAGAACAGGGCGATTGCATGATTTTTCCGGTGCAGTCCCTATAAAAAACAGGCAAGGATGATTATGAAGCAGGTAATGCTTATCAACGCCGTGCACCGCGAGCAGAAGCGCATGGCAACCGTGGCAAGCGGTAAATTGCTCGAATACAATATCCAGATGTCCTTCAAGGAGCCCATCACCGGCAACATCTACAAGGGCATCGTCCAAAAAGTGGAACGCGGCCTCCAGGCGGCGTTCATTAATTACGGCGGCAAAAAGGATGGGTTCCTCCCCCTGCGCGACGCCGGTTTCGGTCATGCGACGGAACAGGGCGGCGGCCCCGGAAACGGAAGGCCGACCATCAAGGTCGGGCAGGAGATTCTCGTGCAGGTCGTGCGGGAGGTCAGCGAGCGGAAAGGCGCCCTGCTCACGGGCTACATATCCCTGCCGGGACGGTACCTCGTCCTCCTGCCCAACAAGAGCAGCAGCGGCATATCCCGCAAGATTGAGGACGAAGAAGACCGCAAGCGCCTGCGCACGCTCGTGGAACAGATTAAGATAGACGACAACATCGGGTTTATCGTCCGCACGGCCGGCATGAGCAGGACGAAGCAGGAGCTTTCCCGCGATTACCAGCTCCTCTCCCGGCTGTGGAAGGAAATTCAGAAAAGGGCCGAAACGGTGTCGGCGCCGTCGCTGATTTACCAGGAAAGCGATTTCGGGGTTTGCTCCCTGCGCGATTACTTCACATCGGAAATCGAGGAGATCCTCGTGGACGACGTGGAGACCTTCCGGAAAGTGAGGGCCTATTGCAAGGCCGTGGCCCCCCGGAACGTGAAGATGATCAAACTTTACAAAGAGAAGACCCCGCTCTTTGACAAGCACCAGCTTGAAGATCAGATCCGCGCCATTTACCGGGAGCGGGCGGAACTGAAATCGGGCGGATACCTTATCATCAATCCCACGGAGGCCATGATCACCATAGATGTCAATTCGGGCCGGGCATCGAACAAGCGGAACGTCGAGGAAACCGCCTTCAAAACGAACCTGGAAGCGGCGGAAGAAATAGCCCGGCAGCTCCGTCTCCGCGACCTGGGCGGTTTGATCGTTATCGACTTCATCGACATGGAGGACCGGAAGCACGAGGCGGAGGTGGAAAAGGCCT
>CAZTLA010000014.1:0-29995 GCA_964614365.1 uncultured Syntrophales bacterium
ACATTGATCCAAAAAAGCGTGCTGATCTGTTGATGGGTTATTTCGTCCTGCTGGATCGTCGCATCGGCGAGCCGCAGTGTTCCGAATTCTATCAAGATATTGGAAAAAACCGTAACCATGGCCACCAGACCAAAATCACCGGGAAGGAGAAGGCGAGCCAGCACCATGGTGCCGATCAGTTGGCTGCCGTAAACCGTGATACGCGATAAAACCGTCGCCCCGGCGCCCCGTATTGCCTGTCGTTTTAAGTTGGAGCTGAGCTGATCTGTGGTGAAGTATTTGTCGTTGGTCAATTTCGCCATGGAATGTGATAACAGTCTAAATCAATTCAGGGCATGCACATCGATGGCTGAAGATGCATCGGGAATTTTATACTCATATGCGCCAAGATCGGGAGGAAAACCGGCAGATCTGCTATTCCCCTCGATATCGTTTGGAACAATGGATGTAAGATCAAGACCGGCATTGATTGGAGCGCTTCCGGCAACCAAACGATAATTTGCACCTGCTTTATTTACATAATACGTATGGGACGTGGTCATGTTATTGGCAGTATTGGGACCAATATTGTTTTTTACATCTGATATTCCGGAGCTGATAGCGATCGCTCTTGAACCCGTAATATCAACGGTATTATGGTAAATCTCACGGGGATAGCTGTCACCGTTATTGTTATCTATATAAATTCCATAAAATGGACTGCCGATATTATAAATGACATTATTATAAACTCTACAACCGGTTCCAGCCCTTATTCCTGTTTTTGTATCATGGATTATATTGTTTCTTATAATATGATCAGGATTTGAGCGCCAATGTTGAATCCCTATGATCGCTTCATTAACTTCGATATTGCCCCATTTCGCTTGCCAGGCTGGGTCAGTGGTACAATTATAGATTGTGTTTCCTTCAACAACACAGTCATGAGTCCCTGCTTTTAGCTCGATGGCTTCATCGGTGGTGTTATAGATTGTGTTATTCCTCACGGTCACATGGTGCGTGTTATCAAGCGGTCCTCTTGAACCGGTACCAACATATATTCCTTCGCCATTATACTGCCATTTACGGGTATCATGAATTCTATTATTCTGGATGGTGACATAGCTCGAATCACGGAGAACGTGAATGCCTTCCTGACCTACATTGTAAACTGTGCAGTTCTGGACGGTGATATGGTGAGCGCTTTCCACAAAAAGACCTTGATTGAAATTGGTAATGATAAATCCATCAAAAGTAACATGGCTCGTGTTGGTGATTTTTACTCTTCCCGTGTTAACGCCGTTTCCGTAAATAGTTACGCGGTGCCCCGGGTAGGCTTTTATCAATGTATCCTTGCCTACACTTCCCGCAGGGCGATTTATATATACGCCTTCGCGGTATATGCCCGCTTTTACGTATAGATTGTCTTGTCTACCCATACGGGCTATCCCGTAATTGATCGTGCACCATGGATTGGCCTCCGTTCCGTAAGACGGTGTATCGCTGCAAGCAGGAGCGCTGGAATTGTCAACATAATGGTCAGCGCCATAGGCTGTGTTGGAGAATAGAATGGCTAATAAAATGATTGCTAACCAATGCTGCCTCCCCAAAGATATGTTATTGGAGCCATTGGTATCGCCTGTCAAGTATCTATAAATTATCATTATAAAGTTGGGGTTCAGTCTCTCGTTTTGAAACCCTGGCAGTTTGAGGGGGTTTTATTACAGCAAGAAAAAACAGAAACCCCATAAGCTGCAGAGGGCGGAAAGATGCTTCAGTGATATTATTGGCCAGCGCCATTGCCAGCAATATGGACTGTACTGTCGCATAACGTAAGTCAGACGAAAACTCCTGATAAATATTCTTGAAGGCATTAAGAATAATTACAATTAGTAATAAAACTGCAATCACTCCACCGTCAAGATAGACTTCCAAATATCCATTGTGGGCCTCATTTGGGCGAAAATAGTACTTATCCCAAAAAAATTGCATCCTGTCTCCCAGCCAAAAACTCTCAAACCCGTATCCAATCAATGGATTTTTTACCAATGCCAATGCATCTTTCCAGAGATCGGTTCTTCCTGTTAAAGTAGTGTCTCGTCCCAGGGATGAAAAAATCATTCCCGTCAGGTCTGATGCAATCTGAAGGATTAAAATGATACATACAAGGAAAAACAGATAAACTACGAGAGATTTCGGATTCCGTTTAATCATCGGTAATTCCATCGCCAATAATATGCCGCAACCTATAATGAAGCAGGCAATCGCCGTTGCACTATTGGCCATTATCAATAACCAAAAGATCATGATCAATATTATGAGTCGGGGAAAAGCTCCTTTCCCGTCAGGCAACGCTTTTTTATTGCGCCACCGTGCGATGATGTCAGAAATGAAGACAATGCCGCAAACCGCACATAAAATACCGAGGGCATTCTTCTGGAGCGTGACCCCGGTAATCATCAGTTGCCCGGACCATCTGCCATACGTTCTGCCCAGATGGGGATAGTATTTATAAAGGACAATGGACAGGGGAATATGTACATATGCACACCGCCTCATTATCGTTTTAAAAGCTTCAACGGGCGCAGGCTCCGTAAGGATGACCAGAACCATGATAAGACTGCCAATGGCTTTTATGTATCTTTTAAATGTCACATCGGGCAAATCAGACCACGCGATACTGATTCCCCAAAAGGCAAAGTAGATAAAAATCCATGCATTCTTTTTTATCGTATCCGATAAGGATATTTTCCTTCGCAGCAGGATAACGAGACCGATTATCATCAACGCGGTAAAAATAGGCCGATCGATTGGGTTGCCCTCCGCATAATCTTCAACTGACGACATGGCAGCGCCGCCATATCCAATCCACTGCGAAATCATTCTTGAGCTGATAATCAGCAGCCAGATCAAGGGAATCCAAAGCGCACCGGAAACATCCGGCTTACGGTTAATATCAATTTTGAACAAATACAGTGTGAAGAGGAAACACAGGATAAGGGCGATGTGTGATTGCATATTTATGCGTTCCTAAATCGTATTTATAAAATTATTTCGAATACCATTTCTTGCGGAAATCAATTAAACGAAGGGTCAGTTTCTCTGGCATGAGTCCGGTTAAACCATGGTGAAGATGCGATGTTAACGCGACAGATCCTTTGACGGTCAGAGGGATATAATATCGTGGAAGGTCAATTTTTTTGAAGGCATTATTCCGCTTGAAATCGGCAAGAGTTCCCCGTGGCCATTTGGCATATACGAGATAAGGAATCTTCTTTTCATCGCAAATTTCCACTGCTTTTGCTACCAATGCATTTGTCGGCGCTTTATCACGATGTTCAATCTTCGAGAGGATCTCCACGGCCATCGCATATTTCCCGGCATAAAGCAGCTTGATGAAACCGATTAATTCATCATTATAGTATGCCCCTATAAATTCTGATTTATCTAATCTATCGGATATTTCCCGTTTAATGGTCTCAAAGCCCTTTCCGTAATGCCAGAAGAGTTTCCCCTGTCTGACCGGTGTTTCGTTAAATATGTTTGTGATCCCCGTTACAAATTCGTCGCTGAAATCGGATGTTCTTACAACTACCCCCTTCTTTTCCGCTTTCCTGATTACATTTCTGGTCTTTGCGTCAATCTGGTTTTTCCACCAATTATCAAAACTCGTAATGCTGAGAGCGGCAACATTATCCCATTCCCGGTAATATTCATATTTCGGTTCAACTTCCGGGAGCCTCTGCCAGAAGGTAAAAATGTCCGCCTTGATTTTACTTTTCCTGATTCTTTCTATGAGTAATTCAGGATCCTCAATATCTTCAAACCATTCCTCCTCAATTCTAGCCGTTTTCAGGTACTTCCCTGTTATGGTTATTTCTCTACGATCGACGAGCATGCAAATCACTTTCTTTTACGAATTACAGCTTTGATAGTAAGAGGGTCAGCGCCTTATATGTCGTAGCCTGCGCCCAGTGCAGCATCGGTGTTTTCGCCTTCATCAAGGGATATTGCCGGTAATAGAAATACCCCTTTGTATCCTGCATATTGTCGATAGTCCATTGCGCAACCTTCAAGCCCAGTTCAAGCGATGGCCTGTCGTATTCCGAAAAATGCGCTAACGTCTCGATGGCCTGGGCGGCGCATTGACTATCCACCGGATATGTTCTGTTATGGTAGTACTTTGGCCTTCCATTAGCCTCGAAGAAGGTTTTTTTTAAGTATTCGAGACCGCGATGCATATTGGGTTCGTAGGTTTTATCACCCGTACTTTCGATGTAGCATTTTAAACTATCTAAATTATAGCCCGTATGAAAATTATCAATCCAGTGCTGGTTGGATGCTTCACCATAATACCATGCCCCATCGGGAAGCTGCCGCGACAAGCTGTATTCCATTGCCTCTTTTGCCACATCCAGGTATTGACCGCTCCTGGCAAGTTTTGCAGTTCTTGCCAGCATTGCCGCGCCAAGCATGTTCGAATTGTGTATGGAACTCTGGGCAAAGGCGTAATAACTTATGCAGGCGCCGCGATCCGTGCGTTCTCTCGGCAAGTCAAGAATCCATTCGCAAACGCTGATTGCAATCTTGAGATATTTCTCGTCCCCGAGTATTTCATATGCGTCAAGGAATGCCTGTCCAATGAGAGCGGTCCAGACGATAATAGATTCATGTTTTGTATACTTGCCGGAACGGCTTGAAAAAGGGAAATGATTTGCCCAACTATACTTTTCAAATTTTGGCGACTTGTTAACTATCAACCAATCGAGGCATTTAACGGCTTTTTCTTTATAGTGTGGATCTCTCGTTAGTTTGAACATGGTGAGATACCCTGCGGCCATATAGCCTCTTCCTTTTGTCGACTCCAGGGGCTTTATTCCAAATAACGGCCGCAGATTTATGGGGCTCTGACGGACAAGCTGCTGCAGAACACGCTCCAAGAATAAATTGCCGAACGTTAAAGGTCTCAGATAAGAGGAAAGACCATCGAAAGGCTCGTATCCTTTGTAATCATGGTCTTCAACCCACTTCTCCACTTTATGGATGCTTTTTTCTATTTTTGTTTTTATCTCAGTCATTGGATTCCTGTTTGTTCAATCTCCTTTTGATTGGTATTTGACACAAGTTATTACCTACCGTTTTCGGTTTTTTCATAAATATTCCGCCGATCTTGCCCCGCAGTCTTTGCATCTGTTCTTTTTGGTAGAAGCCTATCAGTTCAGCCGGTATGGGTCTTTCCATCCTTTGTAGAAAAGCGGTGGTATAACCAAGAAAAATAAACAATCCACCTACGATAAAAGGACTGAATTGCATTTGGTAAAATGCCCTCAAAACCTCCCACAGGGGGTGGCTGCCTTCATAGTAATCCTCCTTGCCCAACCTGAACCGCGCCGATAAAATGTTGCCTTTCCCCGTACCCATTTTTCGGTGGTGGAATATTGTTTTTTCTGTAAACGTTCTTGTTCTCCAGCCTTTCATTCTGGCCGTCGTTACGGCCACCCAGTCAATGCCGCCCCCCTTGATCGGCGTATATCCGCCGATTTCTTCAAAGCATTCCCGACGGAAAAGCTGGCAGGCGCCGGAGACATGCTCAATGTTTGTAAAGTTATAATCGTACTGCTCGGATGAGTCTTCGATGAATGGCGTGCCTGCTACACCTAATTCAGGGTATAGAATGAACTTCTCTAACAGGAATTCAATGTAGTCTTTCTCAAATGAAAGATCCGCATCAAGATTCCCAATGATGTCATATTGCAAATCCTTTACTTTTTCGTAACCGGCGTTAAACGAATTTACCTTTGCTGCGAAGTGGCGATCGCGATGCTCCGGCATGCGGATCAATTCCATCCAGGGGTTGTTCGCAAGGTAACGTTTTACAATATCATCCGTACGATCCGTTGAGCCGTCACTGACGATAACCCATCTTTCCGGCAGAACCGTTTGGGAGATGACCGACTGAATGGTTCCTTCTATATATGCTTCTTCATTGCATGCGGGAGTGATCAACACGTATGACAACTTTTTGTTCGATTCCATATTCGTCATTTCTCTCATTTATTAATCGCCTTTAGAATGTACTGCGAACAATAATTGATAATTACAGCCAGAATAGCGATAGCCGCAAGAAACAGAATCGAGTTCCAAGGAAAGGGCAGCTTCAATGAGCGCACAATGCTTTCTATGGAATTATCCACGATAAAGAGTTCCAGGGTAATCTTGCTGATATAATTAATCGGTTTCCCGAAAAAGGAATCACCCATAACCGTGGTCATAATAAAATCGGATTTGGCAACTTTCAGTGCATAGTAAAGGAGGGGGAAAACCGACAAATGCTGAATAAATTGAATTTGAAATAATATGCCGCGATACATTAAATATTTGTGCGTATAGAGGACACCAACAAATAACAATAACAGTAAAATATCCCTTCCGCCCGCAAACCTTATTTTTTCTTTTATGGAGCCCAGATAAAGCCCCCAAAGGATAGTAAGAAAATAAAAAATTACCCTAAAGAAGTGAGATTCGATGGAAAATGATGATAGATCAAGAATAAATACGTAATACACGGTGTAGAATGACAGGACAAGCGTAGCGAAGAGAAGCAAATTCTTATGAGAGAAGTGCTTCAAAATGAAATAAATAAAAAAGTAATACATGAGTAGCGCTTGCAAAAACCAAAACGGAGGATAAAAGAACTTCCCCATTTGCGGAAGAAAGGTGTCGGCATTGAACAAGCCCAGGTAGATGTCATGGGGAAAAGTAAGAAGAATAACTGCTACCCATACGGAGGGATAAATCCTGCTGATTCTTTTGCCATACCATGATTCGAAGTTTGGGCTCCCCTTTTCCTGCCAACTCAGGTAAAGACCCAGGGATGCAAGCATGAAAAAAAGGGAATTGCCGATCATGCCCCCCGTGGCCAACAGCTTGATGGGATAAAAATCATCCATGTGGGAATTGATAATTAAACAAATCCCCAAGGCACGCAAGAAATTGGTATCGTTTCTTTCGGCTGCGGCAGCTTCCGTATTTAAAGAATGCATAATGGTTTGCGGTTATGAATTTATTTGTTCGAAAATGGCATCCATGATCCTGGATGTTAAGAGAATTTCCTTATAAGATATCGGTAAGGGGGTATCGTCTGAAACAGATCGGTAAAATGCCTCTATTAAATATTTCATGCCGTAATTCATGTGGAAATCTCTTTTGATAAACTTTTTTATGTTATAGGTGGAGTTGGCAAAATATTGCTTTGCGTAATTGCATGGAGGAATGAAATGATTTAAATAACTTTTGTATTTTCCTCCTCTAACTTTGATAAGAGTTTGATTATCGTCATCCACGATCAATGAATTTTTTGTTCCATAGACGCGAAATTGATGCAGTACCGGGTTTATTTGTGAAGAAAAGGTGAAGTACGCCGTGGTACCGTTGCTGTCGTATATTATAACTCTTAATTCATCGCTTATATCGGTTTCATTAATGTTTCTTAACAAGGGGCTGCTGAAACCGTGGGCTATTACATGAGGATTGTCCGTCACCAGGAACTCGGCAATTTTACAAATACCGTGGCTGATGATATTCTGTATCAAGTTTCCGGGTAATGTTCTGAGCCAGTGGGTTTTATCCCCCAGGAATGCCTTTGCATAGCGGGCATCGCCGAAGTCATAGCAATATATGCTTTCCATGTGAACGGGAGGACCGCCGAGAAACCCCTTCCGTACGAGTTCCCGCATGCGGAGTGCGGCGTGGCTGAACTGGGCGTTGTGGCCGACAGTAATTTTTAAGTTCTTTCCCTCAGCGAATTTTATTAAATCTTCTGCCTCGGCCGTGTTAACGGTGAAAGGCTTCTCGACATATACATTGCACTCGGCTTCTAAACATATCCTCGCCAGGGGATGATGACTTTGTGGCGGGGTCGTAATATGAACGACATCGGGTTGCGAGATATCAAGAAATTTATGGATATCATTGAAATAGTGCTTGACCTCAAACCGCTCGCTCAGTTGTTTTGCCATCAACTCTTCCGTATCGCAAACGCCAACAATCTCACTGTCGGGTATCCTTTGAATTTGTTCGGCATGCTGGTCCGCAATTTTGCCACACCCGATAATCCCGACTTTTATCATACGTGCGTACCGCTCTTTTTGATATATTCGAAATAGCGTTTTGTTGCTTCATCAAAACGAACGTTAGGAGTCCATCCGAGCAACTTCTTTAACTTTTGATTTGAGTATCTATGACCTTTCCACTCAGCCGCCCACCTGCTTCGATTAAATACCGGCGGGAATTGCCCTTCCGACCATTTTGAATACCCTTCCCATGCATAACAAAATAAATACGATAGCCAATAGGGCACGGGGATTGATTTAAAGTGCCCGATATTTTTTTTATAGAGTCTCAAGAATTTCCTGCTCGTGGGAAGTTCGTCATCCACTATATTGAATATCTCACCGTCCACGCCTTTTTTTATGCCTGCCAATACCATTGCTTCCGCACAGTTATCGACAAAGGTGAGCGGAATTCTGTTCGATCCCCCCAAATGAAGATAAACACCGAATGTTCCGATACCAACCCTTCCCGTTATTGCATTCTTCCCCGGTCCATAGACGGCGCCGGGTCGCACAATTACGTAAGGAATGTGATATTTTTCACCATATTCAATAAGCAATTCATCCTGCTTGGCCTTTCCATAACAGTATGCCTCACCCCTTGACTCCGGACGTTTTTCAACCTCGCATGTTTCATCAAGCAGTCCGCCTCGCCTGATTTTCGTGGCCGCATACACGGCAAACGAACTGACATTTACAAAACGCTTAAGGTTGCCGTTCTTTATGGCGGCATCCAGTAGATTTCTTGTTGTTACAACAGAATTCATGTATGCCCCGGCAAACGATTTATCTATTCCCGCCGCAAGATGAAATATTACCGAAACTCCCTCGGTGGCTCTTTCGCAATCGTTCGGGGAGAGTAAATTCCCTTTTATCCATTCAACATGAGCGTTACCGAAGGAATGAATTATTTTGTTGAGAGCGGTCATATCGCCCGCAGGTCTGACGAAACAACGCAAATTCAGAAACCCGTAACGAAGCAATGTTTCAACTACCCTTGAACCGATAAAACCATTCGAGCCGGTTATAAGAATAGGATCGTGATAGTCGATGATTAAATCGTTTTCCGCCATGTCGGTAATTCTTTGTCCTGCGATCGCAGCCTACGCGGGAATAATAGTAATTCCCATTAGCAATCAAGATGGCATTAATTGGTAGGGTGGGTTAGGCGGGTTCTTGCCGTAACCCACCAGTATTCGGTGCGTTACGCTTCGCTAACACACCCTACAATGAATGTCATTCTGAATGCAAAATGGAATAAGTATGCAGGGATTACTTCTGAGAGATATATTGTGGCTGACGCAATGCAGCTCGATTACATCAAACTTCCTTTATTACCCCGGCAACATATTTTATTTGACTTTCCGACAGTTCCGGAAACATCGGCAGGGAGACTATTTCTTGAGAGGCTTTCGTTGCTTCAGGAAACTCATTTCCGGTATGATTCAAATACTGATATGCTTTCAGGTTCGGCAGGGCAATCGGATAATGAATCCCGGTGGAGATACCTTTCGATTGCAGGTGATCCTGAAACTTCTGGCGCAACTCCTTCTTAACCCGGACAACGTAGAGGTGATAGACTGCCGTTACATCATCAATCTCAACCGGGGCAATCAAATCTGTGCCGGCAAGATGCTTGTTGTAGGAGTATGCGTTATTGCGTCGCATCTCCGTCCACTTTTCAAGATGGTTCAGTTTGACGCCAAGAATGGCTGCCTGCAAGCCGTCCAGGCGGCTGTTGACGCCTTCTATTTCATGATCATATTTATCGATCCTGCCGTGGTTGGCTATCATTCTCGCTTTTACCGCCCACTCATCGTTGTTCGTTACAATAGCCCCTCCATCGCCATATGCTCCCAGGTTTTTCCCCGGATAAAAACTGAAGCAGGCTATATCACCGATCGAACCGATCCGCTTACCTTTGTAGATAGCTCCGTGGGCCTGAGCGGCATCTTCAATAACTTTGAGGTTGTATTTCTTTGCAAGAGTTAAGATCGGATTCATATCGGCGGGTTGACCATACAGATGAACCGGTAAAATGGCTTTCGTCTTTGACGTTATCTTCTCCTCAATCTTGCCGGTGTTGATGTTGTATGTTTTGGGATTGATATCCACAAATACCACTCTTGCCCCTGTCGCGGTAATGGCTTCCGATGTGGCGATAAAACTATTTGCCACCGTTATGACCTCGTCACCCGGACCAATTCCAAGTGTTTTGAGAGCGAGAAAAAGAGCATCCGTGCCGTTGCCGACCCCGATGCAATGTTTAACCTTGCAAAATTTGGCAAAGGCTTCCTCGAAATTCTTTACATGGGATCCGCCGATAAACGCCGTTTGTGAAATCACCGTGGCAATTGCTTTATCAAGTTCTGCTTTAATGCTGTCATACTGGCTTTTCAAATCAACGAAAGGAATTTGCATATTGGTTACCTCCAAGTAGAATAGTAAATAGTGACGGGTGACAGGTGAATAGTGACGGGTGACAGGTGAATAGTGACGGGTGACAGGTGAATAGTGCCGGGTGACGAGTGGCAAAAAACTCAGGGTTTTTACTCGTTACTTGTCACGTGTACCGTCTTTTTCTTTTATGGCACGCTGTAACCCGATGATCATCTTTGAAATTGAATCCAGCTCTTGGATTAATTCGTCAGCAACTTGACTCGTCAATAATCCAAGTTCACGACATATAATAAGTTGCGTCTCCAACTCGGATGAGCTTCCCTGGGCGACGCCTAAAAACTGATTAAACTCTTTTTTGTTGTTTCGTCCTGCGCCTTCACTTATATTGCTTGCAATTGAAACGGCTGAACGCCGCATTTGAGAGACCAAACCAAACTTCTCTTCCGAAGGAAGCACACCGGTAGTTTGATAAATGCGTTTAACAAACTCAATTGCTTTTTTCCAAACATCCAGTTTATGGTGTGGCTTACCCACTTGCCTTTCACCCGTCACCCGTTACGATTCACTCGTCACTCTTCTCTGATTTCACAGCTCCCGTAATAGTCTGGCGGGATTGCCGGCATAGATTCCGGATACGATGATGTCGTGCGTTACGACGGAGCCTGCGCCGATAACGACACGATCACAGATGCTGACGGGCATGATAGTCGAATTGGTTCCTATGGAAACATGATTGCCGACCTGGGTAGACTTCCAGAGCGTCTTGTTCCGCCTTGCGGGTCCTCCTGTTTTGAAAGGATCGTTGATGAACATTACTCCATGGGAAATGATGCAATCATTCCCTATGATAACCATTTCGCACACAAAGGCATGGGATTGAATTTTACATCGATCCCCTATGATAACGTCCTTCTGAATTTCAACAAAAGGCCCGATAAAACACTCATCCCCTATTTTACATCCATAGAGGTTTGCCGGTTGGACAACAGTTACCCCCTGTCCAAACTCTACATTACGGATATCGACATTCAATAGCGTAGGTTGGTTCATAAATCCTTAAAAGTTAATGGTGACGAGTGAATAGAAACGGGTAAAATGTGGCAGTTGACGAGTGACGGGTTGCTCATACAATTCCAAGCTTGCATTTCTTGGGTTGGAACCGCAGAGTAATTTCGTTTCCTGTCTCTATGGATTCGTAAATGGCGCTGATTAACTCGAGGGATTTCCTTCCTTCAAGGCCGTCGACCAAACCCGCTTTATTGCTGCCAAGGGCACTAATGGCATCTTTAAGATATTCTGCCAGGTTGTATCCCCATCCCGAAGGGTTTTGCCCATATTTCTCAACCATGACATCATCGATGGGTTGCCGATCCTCAAATTCCCACGTTGTTAATTCGTTCATGAAAAATCCGCCAATCACGACACTGCCTTTTTCCCCTAATATGCTGATGGAGCCTTCAAGATCCTTCGGTCGGGCTGCCGTCGTCACTTCAATAATCCCTATCGCGCCGTTGGTGAATTTCAAGAGCGCCGCTCCCGTATCCTCACATTCAATATCGACCAGGCGTGTCGTAGCGATTGCTTTTACGGTTTCCACGGCCCCCATGAACCAGGTGAGCATATCAATGTGATGACTGGCCTGATTGGTAAAAACTCCCCCGTCATAGGCCCATGTCCCGCGCCAGCCTGCTGAATCGTAGTATGCCTGATCTCTTTTCCAGCGTAATCGGACCGTTCCCATGACCAGTTTTCCAAAGCGTCCCTGCGCAAAAGCTTCTCGCGCCTTGATAACCGGGAGATTATAGCGATTCTGATGAACGACGAAAATTTTTACGCCGTGATTATCGCATGCTTCGATGACTTCATCAGCTTCATCAAGGCGCAACGCGATGGGTTTTTCCACAATGATCGATTTCCCATATCCCACAATCTCCATAATGCTTTGACGATGGTTGCCGCTGGGCGTGAGAACACTGACGATATCGACTTCATTTCCAATGGCATCCATCATTGCTTTTGCACTTGCAAAGGCAGGCACGTTTAACTGGCCGGCAAATTTTTGCGCTTTTTCTATCGCAACGTCGCAAAAACCGGCGATCTGGGCATTCTCCAAATAGTTCTGAATAACGTGAACATGTTTTTTCGCGATTTCACCACAACCGATAATTGCAAATTTTATTTTTTCCATATTATCTCCCTAAACGGCTAAATTTCTTTGTATAAATTTATGAGGTCCACACGGTGTTTCTCCCACCCGTATTGATCCAGAAAAGCTTTAGCTTTTTCTGCCTGAACCTTTCTTCCCGTCTCATTGGCGCATAAATTTGAAATTGCGCGGGCCAAGGAATCAACATTCCCCGGTTCAAAATAGCTTACCATTTCATCCGTAAAGTAATATTCGATTGCCTTTAACCTTGGAGCGATAGCAGGAATGCCAATAGCCACGTATTCGAGCAACTTTACAGGAAGCATAAGCTCTGTGGCGGCATTTTTCCTGTTTGCCACGATGCCCACATCCATATCCTTCAGCATATTCAAGAGATCTTCTATCGGGAGCATTTTTTTGCTGAAATCAACGTGTCCGTCAAGATCGAATAATCTACTCAACTCCATGCATTCATTAATTCCCTCGCCATTTCCCAGGATATAGAATTTTCTGTCGGAATCTGCATGACATATCTTCGCAAAGGCCCTTATAGCCAGATCTATTCCTAATCTTCTTGCTATTGTTCCGTGATAAATCAGATTTATATTCCCATCGCGTTTTTTCCCTTTTTCCACTGTCGTTGTTCCAAACCACTTCGGATCCGGCACATTCATCGAGATGGTAATTTTATTAAAGGAAATTCCTCTTTTGATTAATTCATCACGCTGAACATGGTTCACACAAATTACCTTGTTCACGAAACGACAGCACAATGATTCTTCCCAACAGAGCAGTTTAAATAGGAAATTATTGGGCTTTTTCCCGTATCTCGCGAAGTATGTTTCAGGCGTTGAATCGTGAATATCCAGGATCATCTTCTTTCCAAACAACCGCGGTAAGACGCCGGCCCAAACAAGAAAATTTGGCATATTGTGGATATGAATTATATCGAGTTGACCCGCAAACAATAACTTATTGCATTTGCAAAAAGAGAGAATAAAGAATTTCAGGTATGACGTGAAGTGATTGTATTTATTTTGCCCTCTATACTTTTTTACGTTGAGTTCTATTACTTTTACGTTTTCAAGTTCATACGTTTTTGGAACGTCATCTTCCTGCAGAGCCAAAAAAGTAACTTCAAATTCTCCGGTAGCGGCCAATGTTTCGGCCTCTCGTCTGACTCGGGCATCTGAGGGGTAATTGGTATATCCTATCATGCATGCATGCTTTTTCATGTTACGATACGCTTTTTCTTTTTGAACCGAGCCTGTCATTGAAGGGGGAATTCGGCGTTTAAAACATCTTTAAAGGAAATATCGAGATGACTATTTTGAACGGTCTCGAAATCGGCGCCTGCACGTTTGCGGTTTTGAGGTAAATGGATCCTCATGATGAGATCAGGAACATCGTCGTCGTTATTGCTTATAATATGCAAGTTTACCTTGTCCTGTGATACGCTGATTTTCTCGAATGATGCAGAACGCCTTTTGTCAAACCACCTAACAACCCGGGAAGCGGTATCAACCCATACCGCGTTGTTCTTCAAATTTTCCAATAAATTTATGTAGAAATTTCCCCATAACCTTTCCGGCGCCAAGCTTCTATCATGCCAATTAATTGTCAGGACGCCGCCATATCGTCTTGCATTTTCCAATAACCTCTGTATCAATGCCCAGGCTTCTTTTTCAGTTAAACCCATCCTATCGGGAAAGAAAAGGGCAGTATCCTGAATATGCATGGGAAGCTCAAAGAGTTTTTGTAGGCCGAGGGGGCGGTATACCTGCGTAGTTCCACTTCGATAACCTATCCCCTCATTATATCCCAAAGTAGAATCATAAGAGAATCCAGCATCTTCCAATATTTGGGGCGATTGATCGTTGAAGTATAACCAATGCATCCGGATGCCAAGTCCGGATTTACCCGTTACTTCATGAATCTGTTCAAATTCTTTCCGGGCATCTTGAGTATTACGCCAAGCATCGATCCCATGAACTCCTATTTCACAACCACGCGACAGGAGCTCCTTTATTTCTTCTTTTACGTCAAGAACGTCGTATCGTGTAGCTCTCCGAGCATGCTTGCCATTTTCGTCCGCTGTTCCTGCCTCGTTCTTAAAAGGAATTATGAAAAATGTGGAATGAAAACCCTCTTCAACTTCTGTGTATCGGTCAAATGGCCTCCAGAAGTCTTTCGCGAATCCCATATAGATGGCGGGCAATAATAAAACAGCCTTCCAATTCTCGTAGAGTTTGCTCCATGAACCTTTATTTCTGAGAACATCCCACAGAGAACCCCAAAAAGCGCGATAAAGGAATCCAAACACCGTATGGTCGAATTTGTGACTTCGGATTCCGGCAAAATCGATGTCATGGGTAAGACAGGACGTAAATTTATATCCCGCTGGAATCGGAGGAATCTCGATCAGAGGTAGTCCGGATTCCAAAATCCATTCGCGTAAAATTGATATATGTGTGTCCAGAGTGGGTATCTCTGAAAATTCCACAGGCTGGCCGGCCGTAAGCAAGAAACGGATTTCCTGAAATAAGTCGAAGCCGACGCGGATAGTTCTTCTGCTGTCACTATTAATTTCAACACCTACGGCTTGCCCCGCCATAGACTCAAGTTTTATTGCTGCATTTGCTGATGTATCGAAGATTGAGAACTTCCCATATACAGGCATCTGAATTTTCTCATATTGCAATAACCCCTTGTCTTTTTGGGAGCTTACTTTGATGTTATTTTCGATATCAAATTTGATTTTTTCACTGTCATAAAGCACTAAGAGTTTTATATCCGATTCATTAACATTCCCCTGCGTTGATATAATGACGGAATACCGGCGATTTTCTTTATAAAACTCCCATGGTACTTTGAATAGCTCGAAAAATTCTCTAACTATTTCTTCTTCACTTTCTCTTGAAACGACGCCAATCATAGATACGGCCCATCACGGAATAAAAACGGAACAAAAAAGGTTATATGCTAAATCGGTCTTTCCACCAACGGGCCATTTCTCTTGGCAGAACGTTCCAGTATTGCCCTTTATAGTTAGATTCAATATACTTAAGAAAATCAACATAATATCTCGCTGAATATTCTTCGAAATTTTTGTTGTTACCGAAATTCATATAGTCCGGATGAGTGATGAATAGGGCCATACCGCCATTGTCAGCAACCCAATCGAGCTTCTTTTTCCAGATATCCAGGTCATGCTCTTGCATGAGGATAAAGAGCAGGAAATCTTGTGGCAGGGTATAGGGAAGTTCTACGTATCCCCGTTGTTCGGAATTACCGGCTACCCAAAATGGGAATATCGTTCCCACGCCGTCCGGCTGAGGTTCGAAGGGATCGGTATCAAATGTAGAGGCATCGTATTCAATGTCTAAGTAGTGCAGCAACTCAAGATCGTGATACATACTGGGACTGCGAAATCCAACGGCACCCCAGTCTTTTAAACGGCGGTTAATTTGAGTGGCATGCTGTTTAAAGGATTGCTCGGAAGCAAAAGGATTCTTGCGATGATTTAAACCATGAAGGCCTATTTCAAAGCCATGAGCAGTTAAATAATGATGCAAAGCGGCCGGCACTTGATAGTCTTCGCTCACAAAGTTGAACGAAGAGCGGTACCCAAAGTGCTCTTCGATTTCCGCCAGAACTTGACACTTCTCCAGACCGGCGGCTGTTTCGACGTCGTGAGTCAATACCAGTGCAAACTTCTTTTCGTTTGGCCAACCGGACCATCCATCGGGAGGTTTATTTGCTTTAGTATCGATCGGCCAGAGCGCTGCATTGCTTGATTGTTTCCTCTTGATAAGATATCGCCGCATCTTAATTTGCAGCAGCCTGGGAATAAGGAACTTCAATGCATAGTATACTTTATTTATGAGCATGGAAGTATAAAGATGGTAAATAGTAACGAGTGATGGGTGACAAGAAACTGGTAACGGATGACGATTGAAAGATAGTGAATAGTGACGGGTGACAAGTAAAGGGGTTCATGTTTTTATGGCCGCGGGGTTGCGTCTCGCATCCAGGCGGTTTGCATAGGTGGCGTCCTTGATTCGTTTGACGTGGCCGCGGCCGAGGCCCTTCACCTCGCAGCCGAGCTCGAAATATCGGCGGATTTTTTCGTCGTCCAAAATGCCGAAACAATCAATGATCGCCGTGGGGCGGCCCGTTATATTGACAATTTCATCAGGATCGAGATTCAGGTAAGCCTTGTGACGAACGGCAAGGATTACTGCATCAGCGCCTTTCAAGGCCGCGCGAAAATCCTGCTGGATGCGGATTTCCGTAAGCTGTTCCTGGTTTCGGAAAAAACGCGCCCAGGAATGTCCCGGAGCAGGGTAGGTTTCCTGCTTTTCCAGTTCCCACCAATGAGATACGTAAGGATCACTGACGGCGATTTCAGCTCCCATCTCCGTTAGTTTCCGTACAAGGGCTTCGGAACCGCTGTAACGCGTGTCTCCCACGTCTTCCCGATAAGAAGCGCCAAGAATAACAACCCGGGCGGCGGCGGTGATTTTTCCCATATTCCTCAGGGCATCGCGGACCAGTTCCGCCGCATGGAGGGCGCGAGTGTCATTGATGTCAATCGCCAGCGGAGTGATCTTGAAAATTTCTTCTTCAAAACCCATCAAACTATGGTAGGACCAAACACCCAGCCCCCCATCCTTCGGAAGACAGTAGCCGCCGACTCCCGGGCCGGGAAAGATGATATTGCTGTGGGTTGGGCGAACCTTGATTGCCTGGATGACCTTGATCAGGTCCACACCGTTGCGCTCGGCAAAAATGCTCCATTCGTGAAGAAAAGCCAGAATGGTCGCACGATAGGAGTTCTCCACGATTTTACAAGTTTCGCTCTCTATGGGGCGATCAAGAACGGTCAGGGGAAATTTTTCCACATTCAGAATCTCGGAAAGGAAGGTGCGAACGCGTTCGCGGGCGGCGTCGTTGATCCCGCTGCAGACCCGCCAGAAGTCCCGGATGGAAGCCACGTATTCCCGGCCCGGCATGACCCTTTCATAGGAATGGGACAGCAGCGGTTCTTCCTTGATGCCCCTTTTTTCAAAGGCTTTTTTGATGAGAGGGTAGGCAACGTACTCCGTTGTTCCCGGCGGCACCGTCGTCTCGATAAGGATGAGGCAGTCGGAGCAAATCCTCTCTCCGATAATTTTTAAGCTTTCCTCCAAAGCGGCGATCTCCGCGTGACCCTGGCGACAGTTTCCCAGGGTTTCCTTGAAGTAGTCGCATTGCACGTCTACCACAACGACGTCAGCCAGAGAGAGGGCGTCATAGGTGAAGGTCGCCGTAAGGGTCTTCTTTTCATTGACGCACCGGGCAATAAGGGGAGCTACCTCGGGGTCCTCCGATTCAACCGGGGCGATTCCCCGGTTCAGATAGGGGATCTTCCAAAAGGAGCGTGACGAGGGGCGCTGCATGCCGATGACGAATTTATTGGGTCGGCCGGTCTTCTTATTGACCGAATCGGCGACGACACCGGCCATAACAGCTCCGACAAAGCCGATGCCCATCACGACGACGATCTCATGGCCCGCCTTACGCTGCTCACTCACCGCTGCTTGTAATCGTTCAAACTCCCTCTTATACTCCTTTTCGTCGGGAAGAGAGAAAATCTCTCCCGATGGAGATACCGAAATAGATTCATCCTGTTTTTCCCGTGTTATGCCCATAGGTCAGCTCCTTTTGATGCAGCTCCGCTTTCTCGGTTACATAAACAGCGCCCAAGACCAAGATAATAGTTAACGGACTTAAAACATTTGTATCCACGGGTAAGCGTGGACTATTGCTCCGGCAAGTCAATATCTCAACCTCTGTCAAGCCGGACTTGATCCGGCTTCCAGTCTTTTTACTGGATACCGCCCCGGTTTTCACCGGGGTGACGCGCCGGAATGACAAATTTAAATATTTTGGTTGCCGGGGTAATAAAAAACATTGCGGAACTGATTCCTATAATATACCGATATATTCGGTATAGCGATAAAATAACTTTAATAATAATAAATATGATTAAAACACGTATTCCACTGAGGCGGTGGATTTCATGAAATTTCGCTATATCTGTTGAATCGAGTCGATTATAAAAGCTTCGTCAAATAATATGCAAGTCAAAAGAATGAAAAAGAACGCGATATTATCCCATGTGGCGGTAAAATATAGTGCCCAGTATGTTTAATGCCGGTACAGGAAGTTTGTTGAATATCTTTTTGTATAAAGGTTTCATGATTCCTGATTTTCTTATGAAGGTCTCCGTTTGAAAGTCGTACTTGTAATATTTAATAAGATGCTCCCGTGTATCCCATCCCGTTTTGAATTGCCTGAGTCCTTCATTTTCCGGCTCCGTCCTACCGAAACATAAAGACGTATATCCGTTATCGCAGCTCCATCTTATCGCCTCCCACATGACAAGATTGTTCACCCTGAAATGTTGATGCGCCCGGTCCGAAGCGCCATATTTGTAGATAACTTTATCGCCAAAGTAAAAATAGAGATTTGCGGCAATGGCTGCATTATTAAATGAGGCGACGGCTATGAAACCAAGGTTGCTTGAAATAATTCGATCATAAACGTTCTTAAAGAAAAACCATGGCTGCGGGGGAAGGCCGTGGTCTCTTCGGGTGATGGCGTTCAGGCGGTAGAAGTCCTTCAGGGAATCAAGAGAGGTCGAGATAGTTACGCGGACATTCTCCTTTTGTGCTCTTTTTATATTCCTTCTTGTAGAATCCCGCAGGTTGGAAAATAATTTTTGAGAACCGGGCGTCAGATCAAGGGTATGACCATAACAGTATTCAGACGGTTCTCTGTTTTGGAAATACGCTTCCCCTCCCCTGAACTCCAGGTATTTCCAATTCTGCTTTTTGCCAAAGACAATAGCCGAATTGAACATTTCCTGAAACTGCGCGGCGTCTGGAACAATCGGTTCACAGTAGTCAGTGAAGGGGAGAGATACGCCTCTTTTACCGGTAAGAACGCTGCTTATCTCCATGACGGGGAGGAGGGATTTCATGGCTGCCTGTTCCCATAGGGTGAAATAGACAGGTTTGTAGTTGTAGGATTTCTGAAGAACCCCGGCCCAGGATTGCGTATGGAAGAACGAATGATCGGGTAATGCGAGGAGCGATTCGTTCCAGTAGGGATAGTCAACTGGGTTGATGATCGAGAGATTCAAGGAAAAATTTCCTTTGCCCCTGGAACCTTTCTCAATATTTTAGCCGGATTTCCGGCGACAATGCTGTCGGGAGGAACATCTTTTGTCACAATGCTGCCGGCGCCGATAATGGCATTTTCACCGATGGTGACATTGGCAAGGATGGTGGACCCGGAACCGATAGAGGCCCCCTTTTTTACGAGTGTACGTTCTACGGCCCAATCAGCCTCGGTTTGAAGCGTGCCGCCCTGTGTGGTAGCCCGCGGGTATGTGTCATTGATGAACGTCACGCTGTGTCCGATAAAGACATCATTTTCTATGATTACGCCCTCACAGATGAAGGTGTGGCTGGAAATTTTGCAGTTGTTGCCGATGACGGCATTTTTCTGGACCTCCACAAAGGCGCCGATCTTGGTGTTATCCCCGATGGAACAACCATAAAGGTTGATGAACTTCGAAAGTTTAACATCTTTCCCGATCTTGACATCTTCAGATATGCAGAGGTAGTTCACAGATAGACCATTTCAGACTGGTTATTCAAGGATTTGTTGGATGCCTCAAGCATTCTCACAATATTTAAGCCCGCAGCGCCATCATTCACGATGGCGCTGCCGTTTTCCACATAGTCAACGAATTTTTCCGCCATCAGTTTGAGGGCTTCGGTCTGTTCAATCTTCGGCGCCCACATGTCTCCCGAACGGTAATCAACGAGAAGGTTGTATTTCCCCTCCTTCGTCCGCACCTGGACACCTTTGTCATAGATCTTAATTTTTTCATCCGGCTCCAGATCATTCCAGACGAGCATCATTTTTTGGCCGCCTATGAGGGTCGTTCGGACCTTCACCGGAGATAACCAGTTGACGTTGATATGAGCGATGATGTTGCGGCGATAGTAAAAGGTCAGATAGGCAATATCCTCCAGTTTCCGGCCGAAATGCCCCGCTCCCGTGGCCACGACGGCTAAGGGTTTTTCACCGATCACGTAATCCATAATGGAGATATCATGAGGCGCAAGATCCCAGACAACGTTCACGTCATGCTGAAAAAGCCCTAAATTTACCCGAACAGAGTCAAAATAGTAGAGATCGCCAAGAACGTTATCTTCGACCAATTGCTTGATCTTTCTAACTGCTCCGGTATAGAGGAAGGTATGATCAACCATGATTTTCAGCTTCTTTTTTTCCGCCAACTCAACGAGCTCTTGTCCTTCGGCAATGGTGTACGTGAAAGGTTTTTCAACGAACACGCTTTTCCCTTCGAGGAGCGCCTTTTTTGCTAATTCGTAGTGAGTAAATACCGGTGTTGCAATGGCAACAGCATCGATCTCGGGGTCTTTGAGCAGTTCGTTCGTGTCCGCAGTAATCTTTATATGGGGATACGTTTTCTTCACTTTCTTGAGGGCGGTCTGATTCATGTCACAAACCATGGCAACCTGCGATCCATTGGCCGCGCTGAAATTTCTCACGATGTTTGGCCCCCAGTAACCGTATCCGATAACACCTATGCGAAGCATAAATAACTCCTTTATTGCTAATAGGCACCGGCGCCGGTCAGCACCGCTTTCGGCGTCATGAGGAGGATCTTAAAATCAAGCCACAGCGACCATTCGTTGATGTACTTAAGATCGACGCGCACCATTTCATCAAAGGTCATACGGCTCCTGCCCGTAACCTGCCAGAGCCCGGTTATCCCGGGTTTGTAGGAGAGCAATCTTCTTTTGTGCCAGGTGTCGTAAAGCTCGCATTCGTAGGGAATTGGAGGCCGCGGCCCCACCAAGGACATTTCTCCTTTGAGAACATTGATGAGTTGTGGAAGCTCATCAAGACTCGTTTTGCGTAACAATTTTCCTATGGGAGTAACGCGAGGATCATTGTTCAACTTGAAAACACCGGGCTCGACCGCGGCGCTCTTCTGGTCGCCAATATATTTTTTGATGTATTCTTTATGGTTGGCAGAATCACAGTTCGTATACATGGATCTGAATTTCAAGAATGCGAAGGGCTTGCCATATAAACCCAACCGCTCCTGCTTGAAAAAGACCGGTCCATCGGAGGTGGCTTTGATAACGATGGTGATAATAAGAAAAAGAGGTGAAAATAACAGAAGGGCCAGAGAGCTTCCCACAATGTCGACAACGTTCTTCACGGCCAAGGGGATTTGTTTTCCGATGTCTCGTTTTATGAGATCGGGATAGAGCTTTATATCGCAGAGCCCGTTACGTAACGCCTGCTCATTTGCTTCCGGGTATATGTGTAAGGAGATGTTGATCTTTTTGATCGACTCGGCATCGAGTTTCTCGTTGAAATGTTTATTTATCTTGAGCCGGATACCGCCGATCGAAATCTCGTCCAAGGACGCCATCTCGGTAAAAATGATCCCCATGACCTTGTTCTGGTCATACCAGCCCCGGATATCTGTTTCTCTCAAAAATGAAGCTAATGCCGATTTGATCTTCGTCAATATTTCTTCATGGGGCTGTTTCGTGATCAGATTTGAGATGTCAAGAAGCAGTAAAAGGAAGGGTTTCTTGGATCGCTCCGTTCTCAGTCGTTCAATCCTGAGCATGTGCTGAAAATGGGATTTCCCATAGAATGTATGGCCATCTTCTTCCGACGCTTCATGGTCCGCTTGCGAAAGTTTCGGATGTGCTAAGTCAGTTTTCTTCATGTTCTGTTTTGAAGCCTCATGCTGATGAATATTTCACGAACGTTGTCAACATTTCAAGCGGGAATGTATTTACCGGTCTGTTTTTTTCTTTGGCAGGAGATTGCGTATCAATATTTTTATGTCTCCGCCCAGAGCGATGAACCGTCCCCAAATGCCTGGTTCCGGGTGCGACTTTGCGTACCGATAATCGTAGTAGTATCGATGGGTGCCGAAATATCTCCGGAACAGGGCTTTCGTCTTGAATTCCAGGTTGTTCAGCACAACTCCCATGATCTTCTTCTTGTCCAGCAATTTAAGGGCTTGCAAGACCGACTCCCTCGGTGTATCGCCTGACCTGATAACGAAGAGAATCCCGTCAACCATTTCATTCAGAACACTCGGTTCCGTTGTTGCCAGGAGCGGGGAAGAATCAAAGATAATATACCGGTCGGCATACCGCGATTTCAGATCCTGGACGAGGGATTTCATCTTATTGGACCCGATCAGTTCAACCGGGTTGTCCTGAAGCGTGCCGCCCGGGAGAATGGTTAGTTTATCCACCGAGCTTTTAACCAGAAGATCCGGTATTTCAGCTTCTCCCAGGAGATAATTGGAAAGTCCTTTTGCTTCCTCGAAACCAAACCATCGTGAGAGGGTAGGATTTCTGAGGTCGCAATCGACAAGCAGGGCATTGCTGTGCAGTTCAATGGCAATAGTTATGGCCAGATTAATGGCGATCAGGCTTTTGCCCTCTCCTGCCATGGCGCTTGTGATAAGTATCGTTTTAAGCGAATTGTCCATTCCGGGTTTGATGAGATAGGTCCTCAGTCTTCTGAATTGTTCTGCCACCATCGAAGACGGCTCAAAGAAAGAGACTAACTTGTTATCTAATACCAGGTCTTCCGGGGTGGCTTTGGGAGAATCTTTTTGTAGCTCCCGGTTTTTTTCGTGCTCAATTTTCTGTAATGCGTCAAACATTCTGCCCATAGCTGATTATCTCCATAGGATGAACAGCGATTCCTGAAAATATAATGCTAAACCCAAAAAAACCAGCAGAAGCAAAAGGATGATCGGCAATAACGCTTTGCTTTTTCGTTCTTCCAAGCCTTCCAGACCCCTGATGACATCACGAATGATGGTCTTTCCGATCCGCTTCTCCCCTAACGAAAATCCCGTGAGCAATGCATTGTCGCAGACAATATTGATGAGGCGCGGAAGTCCTTTTGAATAGAGGTATATCTCTTTAATGGCGCCGTTGTCGAAGAGGGAAATGCTTCTTGCTCCGGCCCGCTTGAGCCGATAAAAAATATAATTTTTTGCTTCTGCGAGGCTGAGATGCCGCAGATGATAGCGCACGGTTATCCGTTGCTTCAACGGGCGAAAGCGCGGCTCTTTCAGAATCTGGTTCAACTCAGGTTGCCCCAGGAGAATAACATGAAGCAGTTTGCTCTTTGCCGTTTCAAGGTTTGTCAGCAATCGAACCTCTTGGAGAAGATTAGGCTCCAAACTCTGAGCCTCGTCAATAATGAGAAAAACTTTTTCATTCCGGCTGAAGCAATCAAGAAGGAAGTTTTGCAGGGCCGAGAGACTCTGCCCCCTTGACTTCATGCCGTCCGATTCTATCCCCAGATCGTCGCAGATATAATTCAAGAAGTCTGCCCGGTCCAGGATCGGATTGAAAATATAAGAAGTACGGACATGGCCATCCAGTGTGCTCAGAAGCATCTGAACGAGCGTGGTCTTTCCCGTACCGGCCTCTCCGGTGATGACGCTGAATCCTTTCCCCTCCTGTACGGCGTACTTGAGATGAGCCAGGGCCTCCTGATGAACTTCGCTGAGATATACGAATTTCGGGTCCGGCGTTATTTCAAAGGGTCTTTCTTTGAATCCATAGAACTTCCTATACATGTTCAGGCCACGTTTTCCTCAATTTTGGGGATTGTTGCCAAGACTTTAAACCCCAGAGTGATCTCAACGTCCCCAGCATCGTGAAAAGACCGGTCCATTTGTTCCCGTAACAATGCAGCCCCAAAACCGGCGCCGATACCGGCCAGAAGGCCAATGAGAAGGATCTTTGGAATATCAGGTGAAAAGGGTTTTTCAGGAGCACGGGCAGGATCAATAATACGGAATTGTTCACCTTTTTGGCGTTTTTCCAGATTCTCGGCCTGCTGAGCTTCCTGGTTCTTTTTTAAGAGCCCCTCGTACGTTAGTTTTGTGTTCTCGTATTCTCTCATCAGCGACGCCATGTCCTGCTCCCGAGCAGGCGTCTGCTCAATCCTTGCCCGGTATTTGTTCATTTCACGTGCTATATTACGCTCTTCATCCTCGAATCGCTTAATTTCCAAATCGGTCATTGCCAGTTGATTTTTCAATTCCTTGTAACGGGGGTCATTGTTAATATTGTATTTGGATGTGTATGTGTCCTTTTTCGCTTCAAAATCGGCAAGTTTCTTTTTCGCCGTGATAATGTCGGGATGGTTCTCCGTATACTTCGCCCTCAGTCCTTCAAGATCTTTGGTCAAAGTTTCCTTCTGGGATTCGTAGGAACTTCCCCGCTCGGCAGCCGGCGACGCAGAAGCCGCGCCTTTTTCCTTTTGCAGAGGGGATGATTTGCCGGAAGAGGCTTCGCCGTTCTTTTCACCTCCGGCGCCCCCTTGCGGGCTGATAGGCAGTTCCAGATCAGTCAACTGCTTCTGGAGGTAAAGCTTCCGATCCTGAGCAGCCCTCAGGCTTTCTCCCGTCTTACGATCCTGATTTTGAAGCTGATCCAGTATCCTGATATTGGTATCCCTCTGCTCCGGAAGTTCGCCCATAAAGCGCCTCTTATACTTCGTGACCGCTGTTTCCAGCTCATCCAGTTTTGCTTTTGCGGAAGCCACTTCAGTCGATAAAAATTCCGTCGTTCCGACAGCCTGCTGTGCTCTGAGCTTCAGATTTTCTTCAATAAATTGAGAAGCAAGTCTGTTGGCAACCGTTGTTACAAGATTCGGATCAGGGCCGATGTAGCTGATCGTAAAAAACCCTTTGCTTTCTTCCCTTTTTGTCGGGAGTTCTATCTTGATGTCTTTCTGCATGAGCGCGAAAACTTCTTCACGGGAGAGAGTCTTCTGTTCCTTTTGATAGAGTTTCAACTCAGCGATGATCTGCTCCAGACGGGTGCGGCTCAACACCTCTTGTGCAATCGACTGCAGCCGTTCTTCAACTTTTGAGGTAACGGTTGCCTGCACAAATGCTTCCGGTATCCTTTGCGGGCTCACCAGGATCAGCGTGCTTGCCTTGTACTGACGGGGAGCAGAAATCGTATAAGTCGCAGCCCCAGTCACAATGAGGATAAAGGGAATAACAATATACCATACCCTGCGGCGCAGAATCTCGATGTATTCATCGATCGTGTAAGCTTTTGCCGGATTGATCATAATGATCGGTACTCCTATTTTCTAAATAACGGCATTATATCGTCAAAACTTTAGTATTTTGAGAAAAAATGGTGTTTGGAATAAAACCCGTTTAGTACGTGGCAGTGATTGTGAGCATCCCCCTGTTTTCCGCGTACTCGGCGGAAGCAACATTGGACTGGTTTTCCCGGTGCGAAACCTCCAGGGCAAGTGTCAGCCATTTCAGCGGCATGTGAGAGGCGGTGCCGCTGATTCCCCAGATCGTGTCGTTGCGGTCAGAGGCATAATCCGCCAGCTCCACGCTTCCCCGGCAGCCGATAGACGTCCTTCTTTCCAGTACGTGATTCAGGGAACCGGTCAAGCGGTGGTAGCGGTTGAAGCCAAGGTTTGCGGTGGTAAAGAAGTCTTCCGTGTAGCCGCCCTGTAAGCTCAGGTAATAGGTGGTGCGCTGGTCAATGTTCTTAAGCTCGCCCTTATAGGATGCGCCTTCCTGCTTGGAGCCAATCTTCGGTTCTTTCGAAAAATAGCCAACCTGGAGCGATGCGGTTACCGTGGGGGTGATGGTGACTGTCATGCCCAGGTAAGGTTCATGGATATCATAGTCTACTCCGGGGGATGCAAAAGTTCGCCTGGAAAAGGCGTATTCAACGAAGGCAGCGGCTTGTGAACTGAAACGGTTCGTGTAACGGGCCCTCACCCGGTGGCCCGTAAGATCCGGGTTTCTCTCAAAATCACCACGGGTAAAGCCATATTCAAAAGAGACGCCATTTTGTTTGTCGAACCAGTAGGAAAAGAAGGGGTTGAGGTAATCCTCCTGACTGTTTTGTGAGCTCGCGCTGTCCGTTCGATAAATGTTGTTTCGATAATTTAGTCCCAGACGGTTTTCCGGCCCGAATTGGTATTCGATCGTCGGCGCCACCACATTGCGCCAGTAAACGGCTCTTTCCGTTTGCGTGGCTAAGACGTATTGATTGTTGGCGATCGGAGTCAAATACTCGCGTTCCCTGGGCTCATCAGACCGGATGAAAGATTCTTTGAGATAAAAGTTGACATGTTCCGTCGTCATGTATTTTGCGTTCAGGGAGGCATTGTGGCTGATGTAATTTAGATTGCTGTTCTTCCCGTAGAAAACAAGCCCGAGAAGATAATTCATATCGATTCCCGATACGGCCCCCTCCAGGTTCGAAAACCTGATCCCGGGTTGAACCGTGGTGATGTAATCATCTTTTTTGTCGGTCGATCTAAGATGCAAGTTGTCGTTATATTCTTCCTTGACGTTGATGTAGGGATGAAATTGTGAAAGCAGGTCAGCCCCGAAGGCGCAAGGAACCGCATGCATGCATACCAAGAGGAAAACTGCAAAAATAATCCGCCGCAGATCCATAGCCACCCCCTTTTCATTTGACAATAACGGTATCCCCTCGATTGATCACAATGTCGGGCGCTTCTCCATCAATAATTTTCTTATAATTGGCGGTTATGCGCTTCTCCACACCTTTTTCCTTGGTGATGATTAAGATTTTTTTCTGGTCGGCCCATTCCGTGAAACCGCCGACCGCGGTAATCATCTGGACTAAGGTAGTTTCACTGCGTATGCGGAAAATTCCAGGGTTTTTAACTTCTCCGGAGATATACACTCTGTAGCTGTTTGCTTCCATGACCGTTACCGTGACGGTCGGATTGTCCAAAAAATTCTTCAGTTTTTGGGTCACTACCTCTTTCAGTTGAAGAGGGGTGAGACCCGCGGCCTGTATATCGTCAATCAAGGGGAGCGAAATCTTGCCGTCTATGCGGACCGGAATCGTCTTTGTGATCGATTCTTCTTTCCAGACATAAATCAAAAGAACATCCTCCGGTCCGATTACATACTGATCGCTGTCGGCGGTGACCACGCCCGGAACTTTTTTGGCATCATCTTTTTTGAGTTCCTGTCCGCTTGATACTTTTTTTGCAGGATCGGAAGCCTTGCCTTCCTGAGCACAAACAATAGAACGCTCCAGGACGGAAAAGATAAATGCCGCCAAGAAAACTGCCATTAATACTTTTTTCATAACCCCATACTCCTGAGTGATGACATAGTTATTTACGCATTTCTTTATATATATCAAAGAGAAATTTCTCTGTCGAGCTATTTATTCCGGTCTTATGCGCAAGAACCATTGTTCGCCTGCTGTCCGATTCATCGGTTAAGAGATAAAGCTCCGCTCTCTCATTTACAAAACCTTCGTGCAAGGCCAAGTCGTTCGTGCCTCTTAATGCAGCATTCAGGGCATTACGCGCCGTATCGACGTATTTCTCATGGAACTTAAAGTTATGTAAAGTTATTTTATCGACTATATTTCGACTATATTTCTTGAAAAAAAGATAATTAATCAATATACTCCCTATCCCAACGATTTCGCGTCAAATAGGGAATAACATAATATTACCTTCTGCTTCATTCCTAAAATAAGGAGCGTATCAATGAACTTCAACGGCAATAGAATGCGGACACTTTTTCAGTTCTTTCTTGCACTCTTTCTATGCGTGTCTTTTGTCTTCTTAGCAGGCTGTTCCAAAGAAGCAAGAATGGATCGGCACTGGAAGAAAGGGGAACAATATTTTTCGGGCAACAAACTAAGAGAAGCCGTTATAGAATACAAGAATGTGATCCAGTTGGAGCCCAAACACGCAAAGGCCCATTATAAATTAGGCCTGACCTATCTGCGGATGAGGATGATCAGAGAGGCCTATGCCGCTATTTCCAAAACCGTTGAAATTGATCCTGGGATGATCGACGCCCGGAATCATCTGGGGCAATTGTACCTCCTGTCAGGTGATCGCAAAAAAGCCAGAGATCAGGCAGAAGCGGTACTGGCAAAGGATGCCAGAAACTCTTCCGCCCATATTCTGCTGAGCAATGCCTATCTTACCGAGAAGAAACTGGATGAGGCCATGGCAGAAGGCAAAAAGGCCATTGAAGGAGAACGGAAGATGGAGGCCTACCTCCATCTGGCCAATCTCTCTCTTCTGAAAAAGGATTTACCCCAGGCGGAAGAAATGCTCAAATCCGCCGTCAAGACCGATAATAAATCATTGCAGGCCCGGTTCGCTTTGGCCGAATTCTATATGCGGTCGGGAAAAAGGGATCTGGCGGAACGGGAGTATATCGAGGCGACCAAGATTGCACCGGACAATCCGAGCGCCTTTATGACGTTAGGGAATTTCTATGCCGCAGTCAACAAACCGGAGGAAGCGGAAAAACAGTTCTTAAACGGCATCAAGCTGGCGCCAAAAGAGGTGTCGCTAGGGATTCATCTGGGGAACTTTTATCTTGCATGGGGGAAAAAGGATAAGGCGGAAGCCTCTTTCAAAGAGGCCGTCGACAAGGATTCGAAGAATATAACGGCTCTTGCAAGAATGGCCGATTTCTATATCAATGAACGGAAATATGATGAGGGGCAGAAGCAGACGGAAAAGATTCTGAAGCTTAACCCGAAAAGTCAGGAGGGCATGCTTCTGAAGGGGAGACTTTTTTTAAGCAAGAACGAATTCGACCAAGCGCTGAACCTGTTTCAATCCTATTTGAAGGACAACCCCAAATCCCCTGCGGTTCATTATCTGATCGCTCTTGCCCATTCGGGAAACAAGAATGCGGAACAGGCAAAAACCGCGCTGGCGGAGGCAATAAAATTAAACCCCAAATGGGATGAGCCGAAACTTCTTTTAGCAGAAATGAATCTCAGGGGAAAGAACATCGACCAGGCCGTTGACGATCTTAACGCCGTTCTGAAGGATAGTCCGAAAAGTGTCCAGGCCCATATACTCCTCGGGAATGCCTATCTCTTGAAACAAAATATTCCGGGTGCAGCAAGCATATTCGAAAATTTAATTAACATTGCCCCGGATAACCCCGTGGGGTATGCCCAGTTGGGACGGGCCCATCTGATTCAGAAAAAGGAAAAAGAAGCGCTGGGGCAATTTGAAAAAGCTCTATCCTTGCAGCCCAATTATACAGACCCCCTTCAACTCATCGTTTCTGTCTATATGAGCAGGAAAGATACGAAAAAGGCATTGGACAGGGTCCAACAGCAAATTCCCATCGCCCCCAAGAACCCCATCCTTTACAATATGCTGGGGAATATTTACGCCGCAGCCAAAGACACGA
>CAZTLA010000014.1:30005-30316 GCA_964614365.1 uncultured Syntrophales bacterium
TCTGAAAAAGGCGATGGAGTTGGACCCCAACCAGCCGGCGTTTCATATTGCTCTTGCAAACTTCTATAGTCAACACCAGATGATGGATAAGGCGAAAAGTCAATATGCCTCTATTATAGAAAAGGCGCCGAACACCCTCTCGGCCCATATGTCTCTCGGAATGATTTATGAAAAGGAAAAGAATTTTACAAAGGCGCAGGAGCATTATGAAAAGGCGCTGAAAATTAATCAAAACTTTCCACCGGCGGCAAACAACCTTGCTTACCTCTACGCGGAGCGGGGGGGCAATATCGATGTTGCCTTAAACCTGG
>CAZTLA010000015.1:0-29047 GCA_964614365.1 uncultured Syntrophales bacterium
CCGACTGGGCGATTTCGTTTTCATGGTGCGGGAATACCAGGTCTTCCCCGCCCCCGTGGATATCAAAGGTTTCTCCGAGAAATTCGCGGCTCATGACGGAACACTCGATGTGCCATCCCGGTCTGCCCTTCCCCCAGGGGCTGTCCCACCAGGGCTCGCCCTCTTTGCTCGCCTTCCAGAGGGCGAAATCGAGAGGGTTGTTCTTTTTCTCGTTCACGTCCACCCGTGCGCCGGCCATCATGTCGTCCAAGCCCCTGCCGGAGAGCTTCCCGTAGGAGGGGAATTTGTCCACAGCGTAGTAAACGTCGCCGCCCGCCTCGTAGGCCAATCCCTTCTCAAAGAGCGCCTGTATCAGCCTGATCATGCCGTCAATGTGGTCCGTTGCGCGGGGCGCCACGGTGGGCCTCTCCACGCCGAGGGCGTCCATATCCTCATTGTGTTCCCGGATGTAGCGCTCCGCCACTTCAGAGAAGGGAAGTCCCATTGCCTTCGCCTTGTCAATGATCTTGTCATCCACGTCGGTAAAATTCTTTACGAAGGTCACCTCGTATCCGCGGGATTTGAGGTATCGCGTAATCACGTCGAACACCAGCGCCGAGCGCGCATGCCCCACGTGGCAGGAATCATAGACGGTGACGCCGCACACGTAGATCCCCACCTTCCCTTCCGTGATGGGCTTGAATTCCTCTTTTTTCCTGGTGCAGGTATTATATAGACGTAAGGTCATATCGTCTCCGCCGGCGATCTCGTTTCAGGGAAATACGGGCAGCATCGTCAGCCCCGTGTCTTCTGCAAAACCGCACATCAGATTCATGTTCTGGAGGGCCTGGCCGGAAGCGCCCTTCATGAGATTGTCTATCGCCGAGACGATGACGACGCGGTTGACCCGGCCGTCCACGGCAATCCCGATATCGCAGAAATTCGAGCCGGCAACCGATGAGATATCGGGGAACGTTCCCTCTTTGTAAATGCGGACAAACTGCTCGTCCTGATAGAACGCCCGGTACTTCTCAAGCAGCTCCCCGACGGTTGTCTTCGTCTTCAGCGTCGCATAGATGGTGCTCAGAATTCCCCGCTTCACGGGCAGCAGGTGGGGCGTAAAAGAGATTGTTACATCCTGCCCCGCCAGCAGGCTCAGCTCCTGCTCGATCTCCGGCGTATGCCGGTGCTTGCCGATATTGTAAGCCTTGAAGCCCCCGTCCACCTCGCAGAAGAGCGAACCGATGCGCGGCTCCCGCCCCGCCCCGCTCACCCCCGATTTGGAATCGGCAATGATGGAGGCGGTGTCAATGCACTTCCCCTTCAGCGCAGGCGCCAGGCCGAGAATGATGCTGGTCGGGTAGCAGCCGGGATTGGCGACAAACCGCGCCTTTTTCACCGCCGCCCGGTACAACTCCGGGATGCCGTACACGGCTTCCCCCAGCGCCTCCGGCGCCGCACGCTTCCCATACCATTTTTCGTAAGCAGCAACGTCGTGCAGCCGGAAATCGGCGCTCAAATCAATCACCTTTTTTCCGGCAGCCAGGAAACGCGGCGTCACTTCCATGGAAGCGCCGTGGGGCAGAGCCACGAATACCATGTCCGCGCCTTTGGCCAGATCTTCCGGCGAGGCATCCATAAAGGACAGGTCGGTCATGCCGGAAAAAACAGGGTAGATATCGGAAACCGCCTTCTCGGCATATCTTCTCGAGGTGACGGCCGTAACCTCCACGCCCCCGTGCCGGAGCAGCAACCGCAGCAACTCCTGCCCCGTATAGCCGCTTGCCCCGTAAATCCCGATTTTCACCATACCCGCCCCCCAATAATATCATCCGCTCTGACAGGTTGTTAAAAAAGGTAAAAAAAAGGGAGGCCAAAGCCCCCCTTATTGAAACTATCTCTTGGAGAACTGGAACCGCTTTCTTGCGCCCGGTTGCCCGTACTTCTTTCTTTCCTTTATACGCGAATCTCTGGTCAGGAATCCAGCTTTTTTCAGCACGGCCCTCAGTTCCACATCATACGCCACCAGGGCGCGGGAAATGCCGTGCTTCACGGCTCCCGCCTGCCCGGCCATGCCGCCCCCGTCCACGTTGACGTAAAAATCGAACCGGTCTTTCTTGCCCGCGATCTCCAAGGGCTGCCGGATGATCATCTTGAGGCTCTCCCTCGTGAAGTAATCATCGAAATTCCTTTTATTCACCATGATAACGCCGTTGCCTTCCTTCATATAGACCCTGGCAATGGCTGTTTTTCTCTTCCCCGTGGCATAAATACGCTTGTCTGTCATTGACGTCTCCAAATCACATCTTCTTTAAATTTAAAATCCTCTCCCCGCCCTGACCGTTCTTATAATTCCAGCTTCCGCGGGCATTGCGCCTCGTGCGGGTGCTGCCCTTCGGTGCGGGCATAGATCTTGAGCTTCTTCAGCATCGCCCTCCCTAGGGAGTTCTTGGGAAGCATTCCCCGGACCGCGATGCGCAGGAGTTCTCCCGGTTTTTCCTCCAGCATCTTCCCTGCGGGGGTCTCGCTCAATCCGCCGGGATATCCCGAGTAATGGTAATAGATCTTGTTTTTCAGTTTGTTGCCCGTTAGCAGTATTTTCTCAGCATTCACCACCACGACAAAATCGCCGGCATCCATGTAGGGCGTATAGATGGGTTTGTGCTTGCCCCGCAGGCGCTTCGCAATCTCGCTCGCCAGCCGTCCCAGCACCTGCCCGTCCGCATCCACCACGCACCAATCCCTCGCCACGTCTTCTTTTTTCGCATTGTATGTCTTCATAACGCACCAAACCCTCAAAAATTTAAAGGGTGAATCTACGCAATTACACCTTTTTTGTCAAGGAAAAACGTGGGAGAGTCATAACTTTCATTTTTGACATCATGCACGCCTTATGGTAAAGTCAATTAAAATAAGGAGATATTGATATGAAATACTCCGCGTCACGCTTCTAATACTCCCACAGCGAGAAGGCGATGCCTTATCCTCTAAACTACTAACTACTGTCTGACGATCCCCCTCTTTTGGCATTCAATCTTCAGCCTAAACAGAGACAGTCCGCATTAAAGAGGAAAAACCGTGATTCGAAAAAAAACCCGTTCAGACCGGAAGACCAATTTGCTTTGTCGGGCGGAGGAGATGGCCAGGGAAATGGCCGCCAAAACGCCGGAAAAGCTGGAAGCGCGCTCTCCCGAACAAGCGCTAACGTTGGTCCATGAGCTGCAAGTGCATCAGATCGAGCTCGAAATGCAGAACGAGGAACTGCATCGGGCGCAGATGGAACTCGATGCCTCGCAGGCACGGTATTTCAACCTGTACGATCTAGCCCCGGTGGGCTATTGCACCCTCAGCGAGCAGGGATTGATTCTCGAAGCCAACCTCACCGCCGCTATCCTGTTGGGTGTGGATCGGGGCAATCTGGTTAAACAGCCATTATCACGCTTTATCCATCCCGAGGACCGAGAAACCTATTATCGGCACCACCAACACCTCCTTAAAGTCGGCAAACAGCAGGTCTGCGAGACGCGAATGGTACGCACCGGCGACGCCCCCTTCTGGGGGCGCGTGGAGGCGACGATGACGCAGTCCGGCGAGGGATCGCCCGTGTACCGCGTTGTGATAAGCGACATCACCGAACGTAAGCAGGCAGAGGAGGGGCTGCAACGGGCACATGATGAACTAGAGCAGCGTGTCGCGACGCGGACGGAGGAGCTGCGAGCGGAAATAGCCGAACGCAGGCAGGCGGAGAAAGCTCTCCAGGAGAGCAAGGAAACAGCAAAACGGATAGCGCAAGAAAATTATTTAGTGGCAGAGATTGGGCGAATCATCGGTTCAACCCTGAATATCGATGAGGTGTACGAACGTTTTGCCGAGAAGGTCCGGGAAATTATTCCCTTTGATGCCATTACGATTAACATGGTAAACATCAGGAATAATACACGCACCATCCGATATCATTCAGGAATGCAGATTAAAGGCCGGAAAATCGGTGATGCCGTTCCTTTGGATGGTTCAATGACCGAAAGGATCGTACGCACACGATCCAGTCTGCTCATTACTGAAAAAGACGTGAACGAACTGTTGAGACAATATCCCGGTAGTTTCCATACTCTCACCGCTGGAATTCAATCGAGGATGGGAATTCCTTTGATCTCGAAAGATGAAGTAATTGGCACTTTACTCCTGCGATCGGTTGAGCCTGATGCTTATTCCGAAGGGGATCTGAGACTTGCCGAAAAAGTGGGCTCTCAGATCGCCGGCGCCATTGCCAATGCACAGCTTTTTCTTGACCGCAGGCAGGCAGAAGAAGAACTGAAGACGGCAAAGAACTTTCTTGACGCAGTATTGGATAATTTAAGCGACTCTCTGATTGTCTTAGACCCATCGACGTATGTTATCGTGGAGGCAAATAAGAATTACCTCAATTTTTGCGGATTGGACAAAGATGCCGTCATTGGTAAACGCTGTTATGAATTGACCCACCATAGGTCTACCCCCTGTTCTCCCCCTGATGATATTTGCCCGTTAGGAGAGACGTTAAAAACAGGACGACTTTCTACCGTGGAGCATATTCACTGTGACAGCACCGGCAGCAAACTTAATGTTGAAGTATCCACCGTCCCGATAATGAGCGAGGGGGGGGAGATACATCAGGTAATCCATTTATCCAGAAACATCACCGAGCGCAAGCAGGCGTTGCAGGCACTGCTGCAACAACGGGAAGAACTCTCCCAAGTCAGCCGCCTGGCGACATTAGGCGAATTTGCAGCCTCCATCGCGCATGAAGTCAACCAGCCCCTGGCGGCAATCTTGAACAACGCCCAGGCAGCTCAGCGCCTTCTGTCATTAGACACACCCGCTATCGATGAGGTGCGTAATGCTTTACAGGATATTATCGATGACGACAGGCGTGCAAGCGAGGTGATTCGCCATCTCCGTTCGTTCTTGATCAAGAGAAAAGACCCCGAGCGGGCAATCATTGACATGAATAGCGTCATTGAAGAGGTGTTAACCATCCTCCATCACGAAATCGTTGACAGGCACGTCTCGGTAACTCTGGATATGAGCCCCGATATTCCTCCTGTCGAGGGTGATCGCATAGAATTGCAGCAGGTTCTCATGAATCTAATTCTGAATGGATGCGATGCCATGGTGAATAGTGATTTTCAGCGACGCCACATACGCATTCGAACATCAGTTGATGAACCAAACAGCATTATCGTCGCCGTTCAGGACTCAGGGACGGGATTGGACACAAACGAAATCAACCGTGTTTTTGAGCATTTTTACACCACCAAGCAAGAAGGTCTCGGCATGGGACTCTCCATAAGCAAATCCATCATCGCGGCTCATGGCGGGCGTATATGGGCGGTGAATAAACCTGATGGGGGGGCGACGTTTTACTTTACCCTGCCCACATATCAAGGAAAAGCCCCGTAATCATGCAACCTCAATCTGTTGTATACGTGATTGATGACGATGCGTCGGTTCGGAAAAGTCTGGCGAGATTGATCAGCTCTGCGGAACTCGATGTAAAAACGTTCTCCTGCGCCCGGGATTTTCTTTCCTACAATCCTCCTGATTATCCGGGCTGTCTGATTCTCGATGTACAGATGCCGGGAATCACGGGATTGGAACTTCAGGAACAATTGACCGCCGTGCATCGATTCATCCCCATTATTTTTATTACAGGATTTGGCACTGTCCCGGCAAGCGTACAGGCCATGAAGGCGGGCGCTGTCGATTTCCTGGAAAAACCTTTTGACGGTAAAACATTGCTGGATGCAATTCACCGGGCCATCAATCGCGATATGCAGGATCGACAAAAAAGCAATGAACTGGCTGCTATAAGAAAGCGCTCGAAAAGCCTGACAAACCGGGAACGGGAAGTTTTCGAACTCGTGGTCGCCGGCATGCTGAACAAGCAGATTGCTTTTCAACTCGGCATAACCGAAAAAACCATTAAGGTGCATCGCGCCCGCATCATGCAGAAAATGGGCGTACAATCTCTTGCAAATCTGGTTCGTCTGGCTGAACGATTGAAATAATCTCCGGTTTCGATCCCTATTGGACCAAGGTCCAATATCTTTTCTATTCCCCCGCTGTATCATAGGGAAACTCCTCAATCGCATTTGGCAAAGGCAACCGTTATAGATGTCGCCGCAGGAAAAATTAGTCTTCCTTAAAACGAATGCCGTCATATCCGTCGTGGATGACGACGACTCGGTTCGCAATTCCTTGAAAAGGCTGCTCCGGTCCATGGAACTTGAAGTAATAACATTCCCATCCGCCCTGGAGTTTCTCGATCAAGGGCCTCTCCATCACTATGGCTGTGTGATCGTGGACGTCCGCATGCCTGAAATGAACGGCCTTGATTTGCAGAAACGACTCTCGAACGCCGGCGTCAAACTGCCGGTCATATTTGTAACGGCGTACGAAGATCCTGGTGTTCGTGCACAGGCCATGCAGGCCGGCGCCCTGGCTTTTTTACAGAAGCCTTTCAGCGATCCATCGCTGATGGACGCCATATGTTTAGCCCTTGAACACAGCCATCAACAGATATCGGGTTAAGAAATGGTCAGCAAGGGTAAGTAATCGAATATGCAGATATCCGTCGTAACGGCAGGAAGGAGGTGAGAAGGAATATGAAACAGATGGCCGACCACTACTTCAAAATAAATAACCATGCCATTGCCTTGCCGGAATGTCCTATCGGGAACAATCAGATGACTTACATGGAAAAAAGGGGAAGTTTGAAAGAAAAGAAAAGCAAAAGGGAACACCTCGCCGCTACCTATCGGGGATTGGAAAGAAGGAGAAATTGGGAAGACAAAAAATCCTCGATGATCCCCGAAGGGAAAGAAATCACCAGGGAACACCTCACCGCCACCTATTGGGGATAGAAATAATCATAGCGACAAGGACAATCATCTGTCAGACGTACCATGAAGAAAAAGACCAAAACAGCGTTGCTGATGATTTCCCCGGAGACCGGCCGCCTGCCGAAGAAGATGGGCCCCTTGGCCCGGTATGTTTCGGGCAAGAGCGGCGGCCTTGGAGAGGTGATTGCCGCCCTGTGCGAAGGGCTGGATCAACGAGGAATTGATTGCCATCTTGCCACGTTGAATCTCAAGAAGAGATTCCAGCGTGAATGCAACCTGGATGAGGAATCATGGGTTGCAATCCGTCACCGTCTCAATCCGGAACGTATCCACCTGGTGAATTCTTCCATTTTTTCCTCTCTGGCTAACCCCTATGCCGGAGAGCCCCTCCACAATGCCGCCGAATTTCAACGCCAGATCGTCAATTCCGTCATCGACAACATAATGGCAAAATATAAAGGAAAGCTCATCATTCACAGCCATGATTGGATGGCAGGCGGCGTCATTACGGCCTATGCCAAGCGCTGGAGATGCCCGGTTCTGCATACGGTCCACAATATCCACACGGGCCAACTCCCGCTGGATATCCTCGCCGGAGTGGAAATAGACCCATTAAAGCCTTATCTCTATTTTTCGAACGGAAACGGCCGACACTGCGTCGATTCGCATGCTACCGCCATCAAAAACGCGAACTTGGTCAGCTTTGTCGGGAGCTTCTTCCTGCAGGAAGTGGTAAATGGTCATTTTTCCGATAATGCGGCTTTTTCTCCGAGCATCCGACAGGAGATCAAGGCAAAGTACGACCACGGCGGCACACTGACAATTCTCAACGCTCCCGCACCCAGCCTGTATCCGGAGCGCTGCGGCCATCTGGTCGCACCGTACGGTCCCAATGACGACATCCTCGCCGCCAAGCGGGATAATCTCGTGGAATTCCAGCGACGAACCGGCTTGAATGTCAATCCGGAGGCGATACTCCTCTATTGGCCCTCACGATTGGACCCCACGCAGAAGGGCATCCACCATCTTGAGGACATTGCCCACCGTTTTGTAATCGATCATCGGGATACACAGATTGCCATCGTTGGTGACGGCGTGGGGAACGACCGAATCCATGAGGAAATCTGCGGTCGCATCGCCTGGTCTTCGGGAGGTGCAATTGTCTATCACCGTTTCAGCGAACCCTTGTCCATGCTGGGGTTTGCCGCAGCAAGCGACGTATTCGGGGCTTCACTCTATGAGCCATGCGGCCAGATCGACCAAATCGGAAACCTGTACGGGGCGACAGCAACGAACCGGGATACGGGCGGTTACCGTGATAAAATTCAGGAGCTGACTCTGGCCATTGACGGCGCCGCTCAGGATTCAGGCAATGGTTTTTTATTCCGGGATTGCGACAGCGGCGGTCTCTGGTATGGTTTGCACAAGAGCGTCGATTTCCATCGCCGACCCGCCGACGTGCGGGAAAGACAGTTGCGGCGGATCATGCGGGAAACCCGACAGAAGCATAGTGTGGACAGAATGATCGATGAGTACATCGCCGCGTATGAACGCCTCAACGGAGGCGCTCCCCTGTCGTAGGGCTGATCTCGTTTATTGGGACGGGGTTTTCCATGAGAAACTGCTCAGGGTTATGCCGGAACATGACCGTGCGAAAGCATCCGTTGCCCCCTGAAATCGGCACTTCATTACAGAACAAAGCACAGAGATAGGTTTATCCTATCAATTAACCTGCAATTAATTATCATTGTCTTTAGCCGTCATCTTCCCTAATGTTCGGAAACATGAGCAAGAAACTGCCATCCTTGCCGGGAGGTCGGGGAAAATGTCCAATGCAGGAGATTTGATACTGATGATGTACGAAAGCGAGCGTGCACTCAAGCGTATCCCTGAGTTGGTGCATGCAGTGTTTCTCCATGCGGCTCAAGGCAATGTGGCGGCAGCATCGGAGATAGCTGCCGTCGTGATAGAAGACGTCACCAGGGTTGCCGGCGCACTCCGCGAGCGCAATGAGCGGTTCGTCGCCGAGCGTGATAAGCGAAGCGGGGTATTCCCGATAAGGTCAGAATCGCGAATGCAAAGCCGATCGAAGTAAACTGCTCCTGCCCTACCGTTTACCTGGCTTTTCAAGCAACAATCAATGATGTCATGCTCTCGGTAATAAGAGAAATGGAAGAACGTATCAAATTAAAAACGCCCCTGCATCGCTCGATTAACTTAAAGAATACCAGGGTCGCCTTGAAGAAGTCGATTGCCCGGCATTTGAGATACTCCCTGGGCAAGGAATGGCCGGCGGGATCCCTCCATGATATCTATCTGGCTCTCGGCCTGTCCTTGCGTGATCGTCTGGTGGAGGGACTGCTGAAAACGGAGAGAGGCTATCGCCACCGGGGGTGCAAAAGGGTCTACTATCTCTCCATGGAATACCTTATGGGGAGGTCTCTGGAAAACTGCCTCTACAACCTGGGAATATATGACGCATGCAGGGAGGCTCTCCTGGATATGGGGGTGAAACTGGAGGAGATCCGTGAACAGGAAGGCGATGCCCCCCTTGGGCATGGAGGGCTCGGCCGGCTGGCGGCCTGCTTCCTCGATTCAATGGCAACGCACAACATCCCCGGTTTCGGTTATGGCATCCACTACAACTATGGGGTGTTCAAACAGGACATTGAAAATGGTTATCAGAAAGAAAAACCCGACTATTGGTTGTCGGAAAACAACCCCTGGGAAATCCAGCGGCCGGATGAAGCCTGCATCGTACCGGTGTACGGGAGGGTGGAACATGACGTCGATCGCTTTGGCAATTACAACCCCATGTGGTTGGATTGGAAAGCGGTCATAGGAGTCCCTTATGACATGCCCGTTGTGGGTTACGGCGGTCACACGATCAATTATTTGCGACTCTACGCCGCCCGGGCCTCATCCGATTTTGACATGGAGATCTTCAATGAGGGGGACTATTATCGGGCTGTAGAGCAAAAGATCGCCGCCGAGACAATTTCCAAAGTGCTCTATCCCGATGTCGGTCTTGAGGCAGGCAGGGAACTTCGCCTGATGCAGGAATATTTCTTGGTGTACTGTTCCCTGCACGACATTGTGCGGAGATACGTGAACGATTATGACGGGGTTGATATCTTTGCGGACAAAGTGGCCATACAGATGAACGACACCCACCCCTCTCTGGCAGTGGCCGAGTTGATGCGGCTCCTGGTGGACGAGCAGGATGTGCCCTGGGAAAAGGCCTGGGAAATAACCAGAAAGACCCTTGCTTTCACGAACCACACCCTCATGGCGGAGGCCCTTGAAAAATGGCCGGTCGGACTGATGGAACGGGTGCTCCCCCGGCATCTCCAGATCATCTACGGGATCAATTACGACTTCCTGCAGCATGTTGCCTCTCGTTGGCCTGGTGATATGGAACGTTTGAAAAGAATGTCCCTGATTGAAGAAGGGGGGGAAAAACGCCTGCGAATGGCCAACATGGCCATCATCGGGTCACACTCGGTCAACGGCGTTTCCGCGCTGCACACAAAACTTCTCCAAAGCACCCTGGTTCCCGATTTTTATGAGTTATGGCCGGAACGTTTCAACAACAAGACAAACGGCGTAACCCCGCGACGGTGGCTCCTGAAGTCAAATCCGGGGCTGTCGAATATCATCACCCGGACCATCGGGGACGGCTGGATTACCGACCTGTCGAAACTCCGCTTGCTGGAACCCTACGCCTCTGACGCAGCCTTCCGTGAGTCATTCCAAAAAGTCAAAAGACGCAACAAGGAACAGTTGTGTCAGGTCATCGCCCGGATAACCGGCGCGACCGTCAATCCGGAAACCCTGTTTGATGTCCACGTGAAGCGGATCCATGAATACAAGCGGCAGTTGTTAATGATCATGCATATTATCCTTGAATACTTACGTTTGAGAGAAGATCACCGCGAACCGAAACCTCCCAGAACCTACCTGTTCGGGGGGAAGGCGGCGCCCGGATACTGGCAGGCAAAGCAGATCATCAAGTTGATCAATAACGTCGGCCAGGTCATCAATAGCGACCCCCGGGCAAAGGATTGGATACGGGTGGTCTTTATACCGGATTATCGGGTTTCCCTTGCAGAGCAGATCATTCCGGCGGCGGATTTAAGCGAGCAGATCTCGACTGCCGGCACCGAGGCATCCGGGACCGGAAACATGAAATTTGCGATGAATGGAGCCCTCACGATCGGGACGCTGGACGGAGCAAATATCGAGATCCGTGAAGAAGTGGGGGAAGAAAATATATATATCTTCGGGTGGAAAATCGAGGAGATCGAAGCGATGCGCCGCACCGGATCCTATAATCCTTGGGAGTATTATGACCGTTACCCCGAAATACGGCGAGTATTGGACGCCCTGCGGGATGACCGCTTCTCGCCCCGGGAGCCGGGTTTGTTTCGCTGGATCGGTGAACGGATACTCACCGAGGGCGACTGCTATTATCATCTTGCCGATTTTCCGCAGTACCGTGCAGCGCAGCAACAGGTGGGACAGGATTACCAGAATCCGGATGTCTGGACGCAAAAGGCGATTTTAAACGTAGCCCGGATTGGAAAATTTTCAAGCGATCGGACGATCATGGAATATGCCCGGGAACTATGGGGCATTCCTGATCCCGACAAATGGGATACGTAAGTTTACGAAATTCTTTTCTGCCGGAAAAACTTGAGAAAATAATTTCTCACTTACTAAACCCCCGGCTCCCGGAACAAGCCATGACAGAAAAAATACTCGTCGTTGATGATAGCGAAGATAACCGGAATCTTATGGCCTGCATCCTCAGCAAAGCGGGCTATGAGGTTGAGAGTGCCGGTGACGGCCAGGCGGCCGTCCGAAAAGTTTACGCAGCCATGCCGGATCTCATTTTGTTGGACGTCTTGATGCCGAAGTTGAATGGTTATGAGGTTTGCGAGATTCTGAAAAAGGATGTGTGCACCAGCGATATCCCCGTGATCTTTTTATCCGCCATGGGCGGGCCGAAGGACAAGATCAGAGGCCTGGAAATCGGCGGCGTCGATTACATCACCAAGCCCTTCAACCGGGGAGAAGTGCTTGCCCGGGTGGCGGTGCAACTGAAGATCCGGCGACTCTCGAAAGAAATCATGGAGGCCAATAGAAACCTGACGGAAAAACAGAAGCGCCTGGATGAGGACTTGCTGGCCGCCGCCGGTATTCAGCAGACGCTGCTGCCGCAGAAGTTGCCCGTCATGGAGGAATTCGCCATCGCCTGGAAATTTCTTCCCAGTGACGTCATTGGCGGGGATATCTTCAATATCTATCGCCTGGATGAGGATACGCTGGCACTGTATATGCTTGACGTCAGCGGCCACGGCGTGCCGTCCGCGCTGGTAACGGTCTCCGTCTCTCAGGCGCTTCAACCGCACAGCGACGGCATTCTGAAGAAAAAGACCGGGCGACCTCCCTATTATCGAATTGTGCGACCGAAAACCGTGCTCAACTTTCTCGACCGGGAATACCCCCTCGAGCGCTTTGGAAAAATCTTTACCGTCATTTATGCGATCATTGATATCCGGAAAGGGCAGTTGATCTACAGTAGCGCCGGTCATCCCCCCCCTCTTCTCCTCCACCCGGATGGCGGTCTGGAGTTCCTGGAAAAGGGGGGACCCATCATCGGACTGCAAGGGAAAATCCCTTTTGAAGAGGAACAAAAAAAGCTTCAGGTCGATGATGTCCTGATTTTCTATACCGATGGTGTTGTCGAAATTCAGAATACGGACGGTGTCTTCTACGGCGCGGACCGATTTTACGACTTGTTGAAAACATTAAAGAAGAAGCCAATCAATGAACTCCTCGATGAGGTAATCGCCGATTTGCTGGCTTTTGGGGAAAAGTCAAAGCTTCGGGATGATGTAAGTCTTCTGGGGATGGAATACCGGAAAAGGAGGGCGCCATGATCTTCGAAGATAAATTCACGAGAGGAATCCTGACGGTGAAGCCTCTGGAAAAGAGAATAGATGCATCTTCATCGGCGCATTTCAAAGGGCATATGGTGGACTGGATCGATGAAGGCAAGCATCATATTGTGCTTGACCTCTCGGGAGTCGATTTCATAGACAGCAGCGGCTTGGTGTCCATGGTGTCGATTCTGAAGATGCTCAATCCCGCCGGTGATCTGGTTATTTGCGGTATGAACAAGGCGGTGATGAACCTCTTTCGTCTCACGCGCATGAATCGTGTTTTCCGGATATTTTCTTCACGAGAAGAGGCCGTCAATGCCTTACTAACGATGGTAACGACCACATAATCCGAATAGTTACCTCTGCCTGCAACGGCGATACCGTTATTACACCGTTCTCCACATGATGCGCCCTTATGGATGAAAACGAACCGAGCAACGCGAAGAGGATCAGACTGACGGTTGACAGCCGGTTGGAGGAGGTGTTCCTCGTCGGATTGGCAGTCCGAGGCATTTGCGCGTACACCTCTCTCAGCGAGATAGAAGCATCTCAAATGGAAGGTTGCGTCGTTGAAGTCGTAAACAATGCCATCAAGCACTCCTATCATCTCCAGCCGGGACATGAGGTGGATATTGCCATTGCCCTCCATCCTGACCGGATCGAGTTTTCGGTCAGTAACACCGGCGAACCGATGAAAGCGCGGGAGGCGGCAAGGATGGATTTTGACCCAAAAAATGTGAAAGCGCTGCCCGAAGGAGGAATGGGACTCTATATCATCAAGAACATTATGGATGAGGTGACCTACCAATGCCGTGAAGGGGTTAACACCCTCAGCATGTGCAAGCGCCTCAATAAAACCCGGTAACCCCTTGGACCTGAAGTGTGTTTTTTAGGAGGGAGAAGGAGTTATGAGACTGTCCGTTAAAGATTCCGAAAAATGTGTCGGATGCCAGAGTTGCATGTTTGCCTGCAATCGCCGACAGGGCGCGGCGGGCCTGGCCAGAACCTGCATCGGCGTCCACTCTGTGGGGGGGATGGAACGCGGTTTCACCGTGGTCGTCTGCCGGGCCTGTGAAGACCCCCCCTGCCTGAAGGTGTGCCCCACGGATGCCCTGCGCCTCCGGGAGGGAGGCGGCGTTCTGCTCGACCCCGACAAGTGCATAGGCTGCGGTCACTGCCGCGAGGCCTGCCTGATTAAGGCCATCTTCTGGGCCGAGGAAATAAACAAGCCCATGATCTGTGTCCATTGCGGCACCTGCAGCAAGTTCTGCCCTCACGAAGTTCTCAAATTGGAGGAGAAGGAGGTCAACTATGCTCCGCGATGATCCTCTGGCCAATGTGCTTTACATAGATCTTACCAGAAAACGCTTCTGGTCGGTGCGCAGGGATGACCTCTTCCAGAAGTATCTCGGCGGCGCCGGAGTGGCGGCGCAGTTGCTCCGGGAAGAATGCCCGGAGCATTGCGATCCCTTGGGTCCCGAGAATCCCATTATCCTGGCCGTGGGCCCCCTGACGGCCTTGTTCCCCCTGGCGTCAAAAACGGTCGCCTTCTTTAAGTCTCCCCTGACCGGCAATCTGGGAGAGAGCCATTGCGGCGGTAGAAGCGCCATCGCCATCCGCTCCGCCGGCTACGGGGCGATCGTCATCAAGGGAGCGAGCGCCACACCGCTCTACCTGGCCATCCACGGCAACGATGTCACCTTTCGCGATGCCGCTTCCCTCTGGGGCATGGTGAGCAGTTTCACCGTGGGGCGTATCATCCGGGATAACGAAACCGGATCGGGCGTCCGGACCATTATGAGAATCGGCGGCGCCGGTGAGAATCTCGTCTCCTATGCCTGCGTCACCACCGAAACGTATCGCCATTTCGGCCGTCTCGGGTTGGGGGCCGTATTCGGCAGTAAAAAGCTCAAGGCGCTGGTCGTCTCGGGAAACCACTCCGTGCCGGTGGCGAACAGGAAAGATTTTACCGAGGTCTACGAATCCATTTACCATGCGGCGGTGACCTCCACGGTGATGAAAAAATATCACGACCTGGGTACGGCGGAAAACATCAATCCTCTCAATATCCTGGGGGGATTGCCCACAAGAAATTTAAAAGAGGTGCGGCTGGAAAATGCCGATGCAATCTCCGGCGAATCTCTGGCGGAACATTTCCTGGGCAGACGGCTTGCCTGCTCCCATTGCCCGGTAGGCTGCATTCACATTGCCGCCCTGAGGGAACCGTATGTGGATGAGGCCTATTTTTATAAAACATCCATGATCTCCTATGACTATGAACCTATTTACGCCCTAGGCTCCATGCTGGGCATAGCGGACCCCAAGGGGCTCCTGAAGCTCATAGAGTGGGTGGAAAAATGGACCATCGATGCCATGAGCACCGGGGTTATTCTGGCCTGGGCCACGGAGGCACAGGAGAAGGGACTGATTTCCGAGTCGGACACGGGCCTGAAACTCGCCTGGGGGGACTACGAAACCTATATGGAGGCCCTGAAGAGGATCGTCATTCAGGATCATGATCTGTACAAGGCACTGGCCAGGGGCCTCGATTATACCATCGCGCGGTATGGCGGCGGCGATTTTGCCCTGTCCTTCAGTGGAAACGAGATGCCCGGTTATCACACAGGACCCGCCGCCCACCTGGGCGTGCTCATCGGGGCCCGCCACAGCCATCTGGATAATGCCGGATACAGCTACGATCAGAAAGTCATCGCGAAAAGGATTCCGGAACCGGAGGAGATGGTGCAGGAGCTGATAAAAGAAGAGCGCTGGCGCCAGATCCTGTCTTCGCTGGTGGTCTGTTTCTTCGCCCGCGGCCTCTACACGGCGGAGACGATTTTAAAGGCCCTCCAGGTGGTGGGGTTCGATCTCACCGCCGACGATCTGGATCGCCTGGGAAAAGAGATACACCAGGCGAAGTACCGCTTCAAGCTGAGAGAAGGATTCTCTTTTGACAATCTCAGGATACCCAAACGGATATTCGAGACGCCTGCCCCCTTTGGCATGGTGGATGAGGGGTTCATGAGAAGGGCCATTGAAGCGGCAAAGAGGGAAATCGTTCCCCACGATCTACTCTAAATGAGGGTAATAACAAACCATGAAAATCGGCGTTCTGACCGGTGGGGGCGATGTCCCCGGCTTAAATCCTTGTATCAAGGCGCTCGTGTATCGTGCGGCTGATGCCGGGCATGAAGTCCTGGGAATCCGTCGCGGCTGGGCAGGACTGCTCCGCTATAATCTGGAGGCGGCGGATAACAGCCAGTGCGTGATACCCTTAAACAAAGCCAACACGCGGACGATTGATAGAACCGGCGGCACCTTTATTCACACCTCACGCACAAATCCAGGCCGGGTTCGCGGGAGTGAAGCGCCAAAATTTCTTCAAGACCCGAATCATCCACCCATGGAGAATGAACCGCCGGCAGATTTCACCCCGCAGGTAATCAACGTCATCGAGCATCTCGGCATCGATGCGCTGGTAACCATCGGCGGCGATGATACGCAAAGCTATGCCGTGCGTCTGCATCAGGAAGGCATTCCCGTTGTTGCTATTCCGAAAACGATGGACAACGATGTCTATGGAACGGATTACTGCATCGGCTTTTCAACGGCGGTAACGCGCAGCGTGGATTTTATTACCGCTCTGCGAACGCCGACCGGGTCGCATGAGCGCATTGCCATTGTTGAGCTCTTTGGGCGCAACTCCGGCGAAACGTCTCTCATCTCTGCCTATCTTGCCAACGTTGACCGCGCCATTATTTCCGAAGTGCATTTCGATCCCGAGAAACTGGCGGGTCTTCTCATGGAGGACAAGCGCAACAATCCCAGCAACTATGCGATCATGACGATTTCCGAAGGGGCGCAAATGATTGCCGGAAAGATTATCGAGTATGGACAGGAAGACGCCTATGGTCACAAGAAGCTTGGCGGCATTGGCGCAATCACGTCTGAGGCGCTGCAGAAGTTGACCGGAACGCAAATTATTTATCAGCAGCTCGCGTATCTCATGCGCAGCGGCGAGCCTGATGCCCTTGATCGCATGGTAGCAATGAGTTATGCCAATCTGGCTACCGACCTTATCATCAAACACGAATTCGGAAAGATGGTTGCGTTGCATGAAGGGAAATATACGACCGTTCCTATTGATACCCTCGCAAAAGGCGTCAAACGCGTAGATGTCGACGAACTGTATGATGCGGAGCAGTATCGTCCGAAAGTAGCGTATATTCTCGGCAAGCCGATGTTTCTTTACTAGGAGTAGGAGGGGTCACCCATTAAAAGGCACCTTGTCAAGAGAAAAGAATACACCTAAGAATCTCTCCTTGCCTACCATGTAAAAGCAGGTAATATCGTCCGGGTGCGCCGCGGTCTTTATGCCGTCGTTCCCCCGGGGGCATCTCTGGAAACCTACCCGGTCGATCCTTTTCTCCTTGCCTCCCGGATGGCAAAGAACGCCATACTGGCCTACCATACGGTCCTGGAGGTCCCTGGTAAGGCCTATTCGGTATATGAGCGCTTCACGTACCTCGCCGCTTCCCCATTACGTCCCGTGACCTTCCGGTCTCTTCAGTTCAAAGGCGTGGGTTTTCCGAAAGCCCTCTCCCTCGAGGACAGGGAAACCTTCGACGTGGTCAGGACCGATCGCGCAGGCCTGGAGGTCCGAGTGACGGGTCTGGAGAGGACCTTCGTGGATGTCCTCTACCGGCCCGACCTGACGGGAAGCTGGGAGGAGATATGGCGCTCTCTGGAGTCCGTCGAATTTTTCGATCTCGATAAGGTTTCCCTATACGTCGATCTTCTCGGCAACGCCACCACAGCGGCGAAGGTCGGCTTTTTTCTGGAGCAGCACCGGGAATCCCTGATGGTCGATGAGGCGCATCTGGAAACATATCGCGATCGGCGCCCGCGCCGGCCGCATTACCTGGAGCGCAGCCGGCGACAGGCCGGTCGTTTCGTTGCTGCCTGCAACCTTGTCGTTCCCGAAGAGGTTTATGGGAGATCATGGGAGGAACTGCGGTGAGGATCTCTCCCGAAACGCTCGTTAACCAGGTGGAGGCCGGCCACCGGATTCCGGCCAGATATGCTTGAAAAGGTGGGGCTTCTGCTGCAACTGCTCGACGCTGTCCGCAGCCACCCCTTTCTGAAAGACAAGCTGGTTCTCAAGGGCGGCACGGCCCTGAACCTTTTTATCTTCGATGTTCCGAATCCCTTTATGGCCTGTGCAGACTATGGATTCTCGACCGCTCGGCATCTGGCAGGCTGTCGGCATCCAGGTAGTGGACGTCCACGAGCTTGCGGCTGGCAACCTCTCGGCGCTTATGTCGCGGCGACAGGCGCGAGACCTTTTTGATTACAGCAATCTCTTTCGTCTGGGTAGCCTTGATCGGGAAAGCCTGCGCCTGGCTTTTGTCGTTTACGGCGCTATGAGCCGTAAAGACTGGAGAACCGTCACCCTGAACGATGTGGATTTTGATATCGCCGATCTTGAACAACGGCTGCTTCCCACGCTGCGGGCCACAAGGATAGAAAGGATCCAGGAGGATCATTTTGGCAAAGTGCTCGTTGAGGACTGCCGCAATATGCTGACCAGCCTATTGCCGTTCACGGACGCAGAGTTGGAATTTCTCAATCGGGTGCTGGATAAGGGAGAGATAGTCCCTGAATTGCTGACTGCCGATGAGGATCTGCAGGATCGTATCAGAAGGCATCCCCTGCTTGAATGGAAAGCGATAAACGTGCGGGAGTTTAAATAAATATTGGGGTGGAATGGAAGCCCTTTCACGCCGGAAGCAGGGGTTCAACTCCCCTGGGGACTACCATAACTTGCTCAAGAATCTGAGGCGGTTACACTGCTTCAGATTCTTTTGTTTTGGGAGATTGGCTCTTGGACGAGATCGCCTTCATGACTAATGCTTGACCGATATGCGGTGCTTTTTCATAAGGGCATAAAAATTAGGCCGTTGCATGCCTACTCGCTCGGCTGCAAGCGTGATATTCCCCTTGCATGTCTTGAGGGCCTTCGTGAGGAAAGCCTTCTGCAGATGGCCGAAGACATCATCCACAAGATGCTTTTTCCGTGCATTGAGTTCATCGACGGTTTCAGGAATATTATCGGCTTTCCCATAGTCTTTCATATGGAACTGATCGGGCAGGTAGAGCATGTCCAGCGTCGGTTCATCAGACATAATAACCAGACGCTCGATGACGTTTTTCAGTTGCCGAACATTGCCGGGCCACTCGTAATTCATCAACGTTTCTATCGCGTCGTCAGAGAACCCCTCGATACGTTTCCCCGTTTTATGGCATAAGCGTCTCAGAAAATGGTATGCAAGTTTCGGAATATCCCCTTTTCTCTCTCGGAGCGGCGGGATAAAAATAGGAAATACGTTCAAACGATAAAAGAGGTCTTCCCGGAATCTTCCCTCCTCAACCATTGTCCGAAGATCCCTATTCGTTGCCGCAATGATCCGGACGTCGGCGCTTTTAAAATGGCTTGCACCCACAGGCTTATATTCGCCGGTCTCGATGACCCGCAGGAGTTTTCCTTGAATCTCAAGATCCAAATTGGTGACATCGTCCATAAAGAGAGTCCCGTCGTTGGCCACCTCAAAGATGCCTTCCTTATCTCGAATGGCCCCGGTGAAGGCGCCTCTGACATGCCCAAAAAGCTCGCTTTCCAAAAGGCTTGGCGAAAGGGTGCTGCAGTCCACAGCGATGAATTGCCGGGCAGCCCGTTGGCTATGGGAATGAATGGCCCCGGCAAATAGTTCTTTGCCGGTGCCGCTTTCGCCGTAAAGGAGAACCGTGCTGTCTGTGGGAGCGACTTTTTCAATCTGCTCAAATATATGCAGGAAGTTTTGGTCCTCGCCCACAATATTTTTGAAACTGAACCGATTGAGGAGCTCATTCCGGAGGGAAATGTTTTCCTCCGTGATGCGTTTCTTTTCGAGGGCCTTTGTAACGGCAAAGAGCAATTCATCATCGGTGAACGGTTTCGTCAGATAATCGAATGCGCCTGCTTTCATGGCTTCTATGGCATTTTGAACGGTGGAATAACCGGTCATGACAATAAAATAGACATCCGGCTTCGTTTTCCAAAAAGCCTTAAGAATATCCATTCCATCCATATCGGGAAGCTTCATATCCAATAAGACAAGATCATACGCACCCTCTTGAATGGCGGCAATGCCTTCCCGGCCTGTCATGCAGGCATGCACCGTTTGGCCTTTATCGGACAGTACGAGGCTGCATCCCTTGCACATTGACGGTTCGTCATCAATAATCAAAATTTTAGCAGGTTTCATTTTCTATTGCCGGTTTGGTTTCTTATGGTGAAGCATCAGGGGAAATCGGAATTTCTACCGTAAACGCGGTCCCCTTTCCTTCCGGGCCGTTGGATGCGTAAATACGTCCTCGGTGTTTTTGGACAATCCCATAACTGACGGCCAATCCAAGGCCGGTTCCCTTTGGTTTTGTGGAGAAGAACGGCTCAAAGATTTTTGACATATGCTCGGGAGGGATACCGCATCCCGTATCGGTGATTTCACATTTCACCCAGTCCCGGTCCGGGGTTACGTCGCTCCTGATGGTAATCATGCCCCGCGTTTCAATAGCCTGAAGGGCATTCAGCAAGAGGTTCACGAACACCTGTTCAATCTGGTTCTTGTCGAGAAGTATGCACGGCATCCCGGTTAATAACTGTTTTTTCAGCGTGACATGCCGGAGGCGAAATTCATTTTCCAGGATATGAAATGCCTTCTCGATGATCTCGTTGACGTCATTCATAACCATATTAGGTTCGCTCTCACGGGAGAATTCCAGGAGTTCCTGAATTATCCGTTTACAGCGTATCGTCTCCTCAATAATGAGCTCAAGGCCTTCTTTGATGGGACCCTCCTTGGGAGCCTTCTTGAGCATGTTGGAACTGAACAACAGAATGCCGGCAAGGGGATTATTGATCTCATGGGCTATTCCCGCAGCCATCCGGCCCAGGGCGGAGAGTTTCTCCGTCTGGAGGGCCAGGTGATCATACCGAGACCGCTGCTCCTCGATGAGTTTCGCCCGGTCTATGGCAAATGCCCCCTGTTCCGCAATGATTGTTACGAAATTGATCGCCTCGTCGGAAAATTCTCTCTGTTCGGAGAAATATATCCTCAGGATGCCGACGGTATCGCTCCTAATGATAAGCGGAGCATCGACCGCCATGCGGAAACCTTCCGCCCATGCTTCTTTTGAGTATTGAATGCGAGGATCATTGAGGATGTCGCGGATGAGTGCGATCTTTTTTGAACGACAGAGATCGGCAATGATATTTTCTTTTGAGACAGGTCCACGGGAGAACAATCGTTCCCCCACGCCATCGGGGCCGTATGCGGTGAAGAATTCGAGCTTGTTTTTCTCCAGGTTAAGGACCCGAATGATGGCGCCTTGCGCGTCAAGCGCCTCCACAGCCTTTTTTACGACGATATCCAACACGTCTTTTACTACGGTGTCGGAATGCAGTGAAGCGCTGATGTCCCGCAGGCTGCGGTAAAAGCGCTCAAAGCTTATTTCGTGGTCCATGGTGTCCTCCTTTGAAAAAAACGTATATCCTTTGTAAAGGATTCACCTTAAACCGTATATTCTATTATACACTGATAACTATCTAAGGCAACTGGCAAATATTCTTTAAGCCCCATTCTTCTCTATGAACGTCTATATGATTTGATGCTGAAATGTCCCCCTGCGACATTAGCTGAATCATGCTAACACATCGATATTCAATGATATTTTGTATTCATGCCCCTTTGGCAGACAGTGGCATCTATTTTGCTGAACTCTGAGCGAATGAGGGGAAAACCAATGATGGGACTAAAAAAGGAGGTGACATCATGCAGAACACACAAACGGCCGTTGGCGGCGAGCCTGTTTATCGGCCTCATGTCCTCCTCGTGGAGGATGAATTCATTGTAGCCAAAGGTCTTGAAATGATCATGACTGAAAAAGGCTACGATGTGGATATGGCAGACACGGGACAGGGCGCCCTGCATAAATTCTGGACAAAGGACAATTTTGACCTCATGGTGGCCGACCTGCGGTTGCCCGACATTGACGGCATAGAGGTGATCCAGCGTGTAAGGGAGAAGCGGCCGGAAACCAAGGTGGTTATCATCACCGGATATCCGTCCGTTTCTACCGCAGTCCAGGCCGTGAAGATGGGGGTCTCGGATTACCTGCGCAAGCCCTTTACGGATGACGAGTTCATGACGGCCGTGGGAGCGGCGCTGAAGGACAGGGAAAAGGATTCCATGGAAGCGCTTATCACGGAAACCCAAAAGGAACGACTTATCCAGCGGCAGGAGGTTATTCTGGTTCTCGACAAGGCCTATCAAAATCAGACCTTCTGGACCGAATTGATGGAAAACGGTTCCGAGGCCCTGAAGGATTACCGCCTGTCCCGCGCCGCCAAGGCAGCCATTGTTTCGGGAGACTTAAACTGGATCCGGAAAAATGTGGGCGAGCTGACTGAGGAGCAGCTCCTGTTCATCTACAAGCGCATCGAGCGGGAAGCCTGGTAACAGGCAAACCATTATCCGGCATGGTTTCCTGAGATTTGATTCCAGTGCAGGGAGGGATGGGATACATGGAAAAGACCGCCTATGGGGTAGCGTATCGCGAGCTCGCTCCTGAGATAAAAAAACTCTTTACGGAGATTCAAAAGCGATTCAAAGGACGGGAAGATGAACTTATTCCCATGCTTCAGAACGTCCAACGTGAGCTGGGTTATCTGCCTGAACAGGCGTTACTGGAAATCGCGCGCCTGACCCGAGTGCCTGCGGCACGCGTTTACGGGACTGCCACCTTTTATGCCCAGTTTAAACTCCTGCCTGTGGGAAAATATATTGTCAAGGTATGCCGGGGCACCGCCTGTCACGTGAAGGGATCAGACCGGATCCTCGAGGATATCAAGAATCATCTTGACGTGGCTCCCGGACAGACAACGAAGGATCGCCTGTTTACACTCGAAACGGTTGCCTGTTTTGGGTCCTGCGCCCTGGCGCCGATCGTGGTCGTAAATGAGACCGTATACGGAAACACCGATCGGTCCAAAGCATTGAGGTTGCTTGATGATATCAGAGCAGCCTCAAGCGCTGCCACGATAATTCAATAACGGAAGAATATTGAGGTTCTCATGGACTATCTATCGATGAAGTCTCAGGCGGAGGATGATTGGAAGGCGCTCCAGGAACTGCAAGAACCGCTCATATACATCGGGATGGGCACCTGCGGCAGGGCGGCAGGTGCCGAGGAAGTGCATGCCGCCGTAAAACAGACGCTCAAGGAGATGAACCTGCCGGGCCATGTCCTCCAGGTAGGGTGTATCGGGACGTGCTACCTGGAACCCCTCATAGCGGTGCGAAAGCCGGGCAATCCCTTTGTCTATTTTGGAAACCTCACCGCCGCGAGGACCGAGGAAATCCTTTCAGGTTACCTCAGCAACGGCAATGATGCGGGCAAGTGGGCCGTCTGCACTATGGGGAAGGGGGCGGTTGACGGACTCCCGCGCTTCGATGAACTCCCCATGATCAAGCCCCAGAAACGGATTGCCCTGCGTAATTGCGGCTTGATCGTCCCGGAAGAGATCAAGCATTATTTAGCCCTGGATGGATACAGCGGACTCTCCAAAGCCCTGCAGATGACGCCGGACGAGGTGATTCAGACGATCAAAGACTCCGGCCTGCGGGGACGCGGGGGGGCCGGTTTTCCCACGGGACTGAAATGGGAGTTTGCCAGGAAAGCTTCCGGAGAGACCAAATATATCATTTGCAATGCCGATGAGGGCGACCCCGGTGCTTTTATGGACCGTTCTCTCCTCGAAGGAGACCCCCATGCTGTTTTAGAGGGCATGCTCATCGGGGCGTACGCCATCGGCTGCAATGAGGGGCACATATACATACGGGCGGAATATCCACTGGCTATTAAACGGATAGAGACGGCCTTGGAGCAGATGAAGCACTATGGTCTGCTGGGCGAAAATATTTTGGGAAGCGAATTCGCGTTTCAGATTCATATCAAAGAAGGTGCAGGCGCCTTCGTCTGCGGAGAGGAGACGGCCTTGTTGGCCTCTATCGCCGGCGGCCGGGGGATGCCGCGCTCGCGGCCTCCCTTTCCGGCCATCAAGGGGCTCTGGGGAAAACCAACCAATATCAATAACGTGGAGACATTTGCGAATGTCTCGGCCATTTTATCGCAGGGCGCCGCGTGGTTTGCAAGCTGCGGTACGGAAAAAAGCAAGGGGACGAAGACCTTTTCGCTGGCCGGGAAAATACAGCGAACGGGTCTCATCGAAGTCCCCATGGGGATCACCTTGCGGGAGATTATAAATGATATCGGGGGCGGGGTCCCCAGGGGAAAAAAGATCAAGGCGGTCCAGACGGGAGGCCCTTCGGGAGGGTGCATTCCCGCTGACCTTTTCGATCTTCCCGTAGACTACGAATCGCTGGCCCAGGCGGGTTCCATCATGGGCTCCGGCGGGATGGTGGTCATGGACGAGGACACCTGCATGGTGGATATCACCCGGTATTTCCAGGCGTTCACTGCCGAAGAATCCTGCGGCAAATGCATACCCTGCCGTTTAGGGACCAGACAGTCGCTGGACATCCTCAATGACATCTGCGCAGGGCGTTCGGCGCCGGAGGACCTTGATGTTTTGGAAGCCGTGAACGAGACGGTGCAGAAAGGATCGCTGTGCGGACTGGGACAAACGGCCCCGAATCCCGTACGGACCACGCTGCGTTACTTTCGGCCGGAATATGAGCGTCACATCATAGACAAGAAATGCCCGGCAGGCATTTGCAAGGCCCTGTTTCATTTTGAGATCGTCAGCGAGAATTGCAACGGCTGCGGGGTTTGCGCCCGCAAATGCCCCGTGCAGGCGGTCACGGGCAAGAAAAAGACCGCCCATGTCATAGATCAGGACAAGTGCACCAAGTGCACCCTTTGTTATGAGTCTTGTAAGTTCCAGGCGGTTGCTATCTGCTAGGCTGCATATATTAGCCATGATTGGCCGAAGGAGGTTGGAACGGTGAAGGAAATCAGCCTTATTATTGACGGGCGGGCGGGAACTGTCCCCGAGGGGGCCACCGTCCTGGAGGCGCTGCAGCAGTTGGGACATTACGTGCCAACCCTTTGTCACGACCCGGTACTCAAGCCCTTCGGGGCCTGTCGGCTCTGCATTGTCAAGATTGACGGAGTACGAGGTCTGCCCACTTCCTGTACTACCCCTGCCGAGGAGGGCATGATCATCCATACGGAAACTGATGAAATCCGGACATTGCGCAGAACCATCGTTGAACTGGCTATTGCCAATCATCCTTTCGAGTGTCTCGTATGCAATACAAATCAGGAGTGCGAGCTTCTGAAGGTGGCGCGTTATGTGGGAGTCGAGCAAAGTTCCCTTGAGCGACTCCGCCGGGGAAGATTGACGAAACATCCCGACACCTCGAATCCGGCCTATGACTTTGATCCCAATAAATGCATTCTCTGCGGAAGATGCGTGCGGACCTGCGATGAGCTCGTGGGAGTCGGAGCTATTGACTTCGCCTACCGGGGATATGATACCGTGATTGCTCCCTTTGGAGCGCGCCCCCTGGCCCTGTCCGTATGCCAGACCTGCGGCGAATGTGTGGAACATTGCCCCACAGGGGCGTTGACGGCCAAGCAAGCGCTTGCAGCACAGAAAGAGGTAAAAACCGTTTGTCCCTATTGCGGAGTAGGCTGCGGCATCTATCTTGGCGTTCGTGGTCAGAATGTCGTGCACGTGCGGGGAGACAGCGAAAGCCCTGTTAACCGGGGAGAACTCTGCGTCAAGGGGCGCTTTGGTCTGGACTTCGTGAACCATCCCGATCGATTGACTCGCCCCCTTATCCGCAAACCGGGGGCGCCCAGGAATGTCCGCCCCTTCAACCTGTCGGACGTCTTCAGGGAAGCCGATTGGGACGAAGCCCTGGGCATGGTTGTGCAAGGGCTTAAGCTGGTTCTTGATCATCACGGCCCCGACTTGATCGGGGTGCTCAGTTCCGCTAAATGCACCAACGAGGACAATTATGTCCTCCAAAAATTCGCCCGGGCCGCGCTGGGCACGAATAACGTGGATCACTGCGCCCGTCTTTGCCATGCCTCTACGGTGACCGCAGCGCTTGCAGCCTTTGGCGAGGGCGCCATGAGCAATTCCATATCCGATATTGACCATGCCGATGCGCTCCTGGTCATTGGTTCCAATACCACCGAATGCCATCCCATCATCGGAAGAAGAATCAAACGGGCAATCAGGAATAATGCCGCAAAATTAATTGTCGCCGATCCCCGCGCCATCGAGTTGAGTGAAATAGCAGAAGTACACCTGTCACAATTCCCGGGAACGGATGTGGCGCTTCTGAACGGAATCATGCGGCAAATCATAGAGGAAAACCTTCACGACCCGGCGTTTATCGCAGAGCGGTGCGAGGACTTTGAACAATTCCATGCATCCCTTGAACAGTATGATTTAAAAAAAGTAGAGGAAATTACGGGCATCCCCGGTGAGAAAATTCGCCAGACCGCAATCCTCTTCGGCAAGGCCGAAAGGGCCATGGTCCTCTATGGCATGGGCATTACCCAGCACACGACCGGAACAGACAATGTCAAGGCCATCGCCAATCTCCTGATGCTGACCGGAAATATCGGGCGTCCGGGGACGGGGTTTGCCCCCCTGCGGGGGCAGAACAATGTTCAGGGCGCCTGCGACATGGGGGCCTTGCCGGTCTTCTATCCCGGTTATCAGCGGGTGGACAATTCCGGCGTGCGGGAAGCGTTTGAAACGGCCTGGGGAAGGAGATTGAACGAAAAACCGGGACTGACGATGACGGAGATGATCCAGGGAGCCCACGCCGGCAGCCTCAAGGCCCTCTACGTGATGGGGGAAAACCCCATGCTCAGCGAACCGGACCTGAATCATGCAAAAGAGGCATTTACCAGGCTTAAGCTGCTCATCGTACAGGATATCTTTTGCACGGAAACGGCCCAGATGGCCGACGTGATCCTGCCCGCAACCAGCTTTGCCGAGAAGGATGGGACCTTCACCAGCACGGAGCGGCGGGTCCAACGGGTACACAAGGCCATTGATCCCCCCGGACAGGCCAGAGTGGATTGGGAAATTATCACAGATATTTCACGCCGGATGGGATATCCCCTGCACTATGAATCCAGTGCGGGAATCATGGCCGAAATTTGCCGGCTGACACCCATCTACGGAGGAATTACCCACGAACGTCTAACCGATGACGGAGGCCTGCAATGGCCCTGCGGGGACCGTGAACATCCCGGCACACCGAGGCTTCATGCGGAGCAATTCGCCCGCGGCCGCGGGAAGTTTCATGCGGTGCAGGACAGGCCGCCGGCAGAGTTGCCCACCGTTGCCTATCCCCTGCTGCTCTCCACCGGTAGAATTCTTGAGCAGTTTCATACGGGAAGCATGAGCCATCGTTCCCGTGTTCTGGAGGCCCTGGCGGCGGACAGCCGTGTCGAGATCAATCCTGAAGACGCCCACAGCCTCGGCATTGAAGCAGGCGATCTGGTTTCTTTAAGTTCCCGCCGAGGGGAGGTGCAAACGAGGGTCCAAATGACCCATCGCGTCCCCCCCGGTCATGCCTTTATGGCCTTTCACTGGGGAGATGCGCCTGCAAACCGTTTAACGATCACGGCGGTTGATCCTCAGGCCAAGATCCCCGAATTCAAAGTGTCTTCGATCAGGGCTATGCTGACCGTGTTGGAACGGGCGACGGAGGATAACAAATTCCTGACGGCTCTCGCTGAAAACCCTGCCGGCGTCCTGTCGTCCTACGACCTCACCCCGGAACATCGCAGGGCCTTGGTAAACGGAGATATTGCCGCACTGGAAAAATGGATCGGGCCTTTAAATGAACGAATGAAGACTTGGTTGAAGCACCGTCTCAAACAGGAAAATCTTGCGATGGGATCGTAATAAAAGGTTCGTTATTTCGTGATTCCCCCTGACCTGACGTTAATATCGAGATACTTCATGACCTCTTTTTCCACGCCAATGGTGTAGTTGAGAAACTGCTTGTGGTCCATGGGGGAAATTTCCACGCGCGCCTTTTTTGCCCAGCCGATAAACCCAGGCTCCCTGACGGCTTTGGCAAAGGCCTGCCTCAGGATATTGGCAATCTCAGGCTTTAGTCCCGGCGGCGCCAAGGCCCCGCGCACCACCGGCATGGCGGTAATGTTCAAACCAAGTTCTTTGGGCAGCGGCGCACGGGGAAACGTGGGGTCCTTCTCCGTGGAATAGATGAGCACGATCATGAGTTTCCCCGCATCCACCAGCGCCTGGGCGCTCGATGTTGTCGTGACCCCGAAATCGATGTGCTTGCCCGCCAGGCTGGTCATCGTTTCCACGCCACCCTTGAAGGGCACCCAGTTGACGGACTTAAAACCGCCCGCATCGGCCAGGGAAAGACCGGCGATCTGGCTGACGCTTCCGATACCGGTAATGCCGCCGGCCATGGTTCGCACACGGGCTTCATCTATGAAATCCTGGGGTTTCTTAAAAACTTCGGCATTGACAACCAAACACATGTTGTCCTGAGACCAGGCATAGATATGGGTGAACTCCTTCGTCCGGTAGTTTACCGGATACATTTTCTCGTTAATGATGGGGGTCGGCATCCCCGCGTTAATGAAGGTATAGCCGTCGGGTGCGGACTTCCAGGCGTCATTCATCCCTATGCGACCGTCGGCGCCCGGTCTGTTATCGATAACAACCCGTCCGCCGAGTTGTTTTTCCAGGTATGGTTGCAGTCCCCGGCTTTGGATGTCGTTGCCCGATCCCGCCGCATAGGGAACGATAAACCGAAAGGGTTTGCCGGGGAAAGCGGCTTTTTCTTCCGCCGCCTGGACAAAAGCTCCGCAGCACATGCCAAAGGTCAAGGTAATAAGCATGATCAGATATTTTCTATTCATGTGCATCCCTCCTGTAATGTTGTCGTTATAAAGTTTCCGGATGGACACTCAATAGGAAAGCGGGACAAAAGCACTCCCCCCCGGATAATAGTATGCCTCAAATACAATTCGCCTGCCAGTAAAAATAGGGCTGGGTCTCTTGCGGAACATGAAAAGGGAAAACATCAATGCCCGAAACGCAAAGGCGGCAGGGCCGAGCAACAGATAAGCGCCTTTCAGACAAAAACATCGAGAAAGAGTTAG
>CAZTLA010000016.1:0-28912 GCA_964614365.1 uncultured Syntrophales bacterium
TATCAGCCCCCAGGCTCAGCGCTTCCATACGCAATTACTTAACCGGACATTGCTGACATTAATTGAGAAAGAGCTCGTTTTCTTGGACCTGCTGGATAAAGCCCGCAAGATTTATCGTGAGCTGGGACGAGAAAGAGCTTTATCGTATATCAAATCCCACTATCGCCTATTGAGCAAGGTCTATCACCCCGATCTGAATCCCGGGAACGAAGAGAAGGCCAAAAGCCTGCAGCAGCGATTGAATGAGGCCAACAAACGGATCAGTGATGCGAGCGATGAAGATTTGATCGGTCTGCTCAGGAAAGGTTTGCACGAAGAAATCTCCTCGAAGAAAAGAATATTAGTGGTGGAAGACGAATTCGGTTTTCAGGAAACCCTGCGCGATGTGTTTACCATGGAAGGTTATGATACGAGGGTTGCTGTTGATGGCGAAAAGGGCTATCAAGCTTTTCTTGATTTCAATCCCGAACTGGTTCTTGCCGACGTGGTGATGCCGAATATGAGCGGAATAGAATTAGTTAAGAAAATTAGAGAAATAAATGAGAAAATTAAAGTAATCTATATCAGTGGATTTTTTGGTTTGAGGAATCTGAAACGCGATGTAAATGAAGAGGCATTAAAATACGATTATCCCTGTCTTTCTAAACCGTTTAAAATAAGCGCCTTGCTGGAGTTGGTGGACAGGTATCTGAATAACCGGGCCAGGGTCAATCTCTACGCCTGACGACTTCGAATAAAACTCCGGGTGCTATGTTCCGCTTCATCCTTCGTCGTTGCGACGTACACTTAAAGTACGTCTCACTCCTCAGGATTTGCGTGCCTGCGAAGCTTTTTTCGAAGTCGTCGGATTTGGTATATTTTTCTACTTTTTACGCAGTCGTCAGTCTTGATATTCTTGCGTCCATCATTTATAAGGAGATCATCTTATTAAGAGCAACAAGAATAAAGCATACGGAATAATATGAATCAGGAATGGAGATCGCAATAATGGTCCAAGAGCAAATGAACAAAGCAAAGGAAGAGAAGAGTTTTGCGGAGTTATTCGAAAACTCCCAGATACGAAAGGATTTTTTGACGCCGGGGCAGAAGGTTGAAGCTACTATCGTCAAAATTACCTCAGAGTGGATTTTCCTTGACCTGGGGGGGAAGAGCGAAGGGTATCTGGACAGAAAAGAATTGAACGATGAAGAGGGCAATCTGACGGTGAAAGAGGGCGATTCCATTACCGCCTATTTCCTGTCGTCGAAGTTCAATGAGAAACTCTTTACCACGAAGATAGGTGCGGGTAATTCGGCGCGAACCTATATGGAAGATATTTGGCGAAGCGGGATTCCCATTGAGGGTGTTGTCGAGAAAGAGGTCAAGGGAGGATTCGAGATCAAACTGGCGGGCGACATGCGGGGATTTTGCCCCTATTCCCAGATGAATCTCCAGCGTATTGACAATGCGCAAGACTACGTCGGCCGGCGCATGTCTTTCAACATTACCGAATATGGAGAAAAAGGGCGCAATATCGTGCTGTCGAGGAGAGCCATTCTGGAAGAGCAGAAGAAAAAGGATGAAGAAGCCCTGAAAGTAACGCTGCACGAGGGGAAAATTGTCACGGGAACGGTCGTTTCCCTCAGGGACTTTGGTGCCTTTGTGGATATCGGCGGCATCCAGGGCCTCCTTCCGATCTCGGAAATCGGTTGGGATCGGGTGGCTGACATTCACGAGCGTTTGTCCGTAGGCCAGACGTTGGATGTGGCCATTACCAAACTGGATTGGGAGAGCAACCGTATCAGTTTGTCGCTGAAAGCAACGTTGTCCGACCCCTGGAACGAAGTATGGACGAAATACCCGGAGGGAAGCGTTCACCGGGGGACGGTTGTGCGTCTGGCCCCCTTCGGCGCTTTTGTCAGCCTCGGAACGGGGGTCGACGGTCTCCTCCATATTTCCAAACTGGGTAAAGGCAAGAGAATTGCTCATCCCCGGGAGGCCGTAAAGGAGGGCGAAGCCATCGAAGTCCGGATCGATTCGGTGGACAGGGATCAAAAAAAGATCTCTCTCTCCCGCCCGACAGAGGACTTGAGTGAGAACGGATCACAGGGGGCGGAAAAAGAACCAGCAGAAGATTATCGCAAATACGTTGAGAATGCCCCGAAATCCCTGGGTTCATTTGGTGATCTCATGAAGAAAACGCAGGAAAATAGAAAAAAATAATACCGTCGTTGAATGCGCTCGTCGAATTCAAAAAGGCGAAAGGAGAAGACAATGGTACCGGAGAGCAGAGGGGAAAAAGCTGTTCGTACGTATTGTCCCTTATCAAAATCACGCTGCGCGATCATCTGTGATGTCAAGGATGGAAAGCTGGTACGGGTTCGTAAAGATCCCGATCATCCGAACTGTGCGAATTTATGTCCCAAGGGTATTGCCGCTCCCGAACTTGTCTATCATCCCGAAAGGCTGAAATATCCGGTAAAAAGAACCAATCCGAAAACTGCCGATGATCCCGGTTGGGAGCGTATTTCCTGGGATGAAGCGCTGGATGTTATTTCCCGGAAACTCCTCGCGGCCAGAGAAACGTACGGTGCGGAATCGGTAGTCTTTGGCAAGGGCGCGTCCGGCGGAACCCCGGCGAACGATTATAAACCCTGGCAGAACCGTTTGGCGTACGCCTTCGGCACCCCCAACGGGGATTTGGGCACGACGCACATCTGTAACTGGCATAAAGACACGGGCTCTTCCCATACGTATGGAAGAGCGATTCCCACTCCCGATTTTGAAAATTCCCGTTGCATTCTGCTGTGGGGGCATAATCCCGCAGCAACCTGGCGGATACATGAAGAGCGGATAAAAGCGGCGAGAAAAAAGGGCGCGCGAATTATCATCATCGATCCCCGCCGCAACGAAACTTGGCGCGAGGGGGATTTGTGGCTTCCCGTACGTCCCGGGACAGACGGGGCGTTGGCACTCGGCATGCTCCATGTCATGATTCAGGAAAAACTCTACGACGATGAATTTACGCGGAACTGGACGACGGCGCCGTTTCTGATCCGCCAGGATACGGGACGATACCTCCGTCAGGAAGATGTCGATTCTTCCGCAAAGAAGGGGAACTACCTGGCCGTCGATTTGAATACCGGCACTCTGCTCAGTTACGATCCCGGGATGAAGGTTTATGAAAGACAGGGAAAGCCCGACCTGGAAGGGATCAGCACCATCACGTTGAAGGATGGAACAAACATTGAGTGCAAACCGGCCTTGCAGTTTCTGCAAGAGCTGGTTGCCTCTTTTTCCCCGGAGCGTGTGGCGGGCATCACACTGGTTGAAGCGGCAAAGATACGGGAGGCGACGCGTCTCTTTGCGTCGCTGAAGCCTTCCTGTTACTACAGCTATAATGGCATTGAGCAGCATACCAATGCCATGCAGACGAACCGGGCCATCGGCATTTTCTTTGCCCTCAGCGGCAACTTCGATGTCCAGGGAGGCAATGCTATTTTCCCGCGGATCAAAACAAACAAAGTTGACGGGAAAAAAGAATTTCCGCTGGATATAAAATCCCTGGGCAAGGCAGGGCGACCTCTGGGGCCGGGCAATGTACAGGCTAAGGATTTCTACAAGGCGCTGCTTACAGAAAAACCCTACCCCATAAAGGCGCTGGTTGCCTTCGGGGGGAATGTGCTGACGGCAAACGGTGATACCAAGCGGGGACGCGAGGCCCTTCGGAAACTGGAATTTTATGCCCATGCCGATCTGTTTGAGACCCCGGCGGGCCGGATGGCAGATATTCTTTTGCCGGCAGCAACGCCCTGGGAGTCATTTTTTCTGAAAACCACCTTTGAGGGCACGGAAAAAACCAGCTCCTATCTTCAGTTGATGCCCCAGGTTCTCCCCCCGCTGTACGAATCACGGCCCGACATAAGTATTGTTTTTGCTCTGGCGCTCAAGCTGGGTTTGGGGGACAAATTCTGGAACGGCGACATTGAAGCGGCCTATAACTATCAACTTGCCCCCAGCGGTATTACGGTGGACGATCTGAGAAAAAATCAGGGAGGCATGTTTGTCCCCCTGCCGATGAAGTATCAAAAGTATAAGGAACGAGACGGTGCCGGAGTGCAGGGTTTCGACACGCCATCGGGGCTTGTTGAGATCTATTCCGAGGCATTTCTGGAGAAGGGATACGATCCCTTGCCTCTGTACCGGGAGCCCATGCTCAGCTCCGTGAGCCGTCCGGATCTCGCTGAGAGATATCCCTTTGTGCTCACGAATTTCAAGCTGCTTGCTTTTTGTCACGGACAGCACCGGGCCGTACCCATGTTACGGAAGATAGTGCCCGATCCCTACGTGGAAATAAACAGTGATAAGGCCCGGGAACTGGGGATACGGGAAGGAGAGTGGGTGGTCATGGAAACGCCCGACGCAAGTATCAGGCTGAAGGCAAAATTACAGGAGGGCATTGCCCCCGGCGTGGTCAGCACCCAGCACGGATGGTGGCAGGGATGCAAAGCGCTGGGACTGCCGTCCTATGACCCTTTTACCGAGACGGGTGCGAACGTGAACCTGCTGGTTTCAAATGAACTTCACGACCCGATTACCGGCTGCGTTCCTCATAAATCGTACCTCTGCAATATCAGGAAAGTGGCCTTGTAACGATTGGCATGCATCCTGCGCCAACGCCGACGATTGCCAGGCATGCCGCCACACAAACGAGGGTTTTATCGAACGGGTTAAAAAAGGGAGGGTGGACCCGAAAAAGTTCGTTGCGAACCCCTCGGCGGTAGGGTGCTTCACCTGCCACGCCCCGCACGAGACGGGCGACTTCTCGCTCCGCAAGACGGGACTGATTTGAAGCAAGTTCGCAATGAAGGGATGATCGATGCCTGCTGAGCTTTTCGCGCTGGCAAACGCGTTTTTTTTCGCCCTGCATAACGTATTCACAAAGAAGGGGCTGAAGTATTCCAACCCTCCCACCGCAGTTCTCACCAGCCTGAGCGTCAACGTGGTCGTTCTCTGGGGGGTCTCGCTGCTGTTCCTTCCCGTGGCACTTCTCACGGTCTCTGGAATTCTTCTCTTTGTCCTTGTGGGCTTTTTCCAACCCGGACTTACCCGTCTTTTGACCTATAAGAGCATCGAAACGGTGGGAGTGGCGATCACCGACCCGCTGCGCGCCACGACACCGATGTTCAGCGCATTTCTCGCCATCCTTCTTCTCGGGGAACGGATGACTCTATCGGTGTTTTTTGCCACCATCCTCATTATTGCGGGCATTACCCTGCTTTCCCTTCGGGGTGATACTACCAAGAATATCCGTATGCGCTACATTTTCTATCCGCTCCTCGCGTCTTTCCTGGCCGGTTCGTCGCAGATCCTGCGGAAGTTCGGGTTGGAATCAATGCCTCATCCGGTCCTGGCCGCGGCGGTGACCGCCACTTCCTCGCTGGTTGTCGTCTCATTGACGCTGTGGGTTTCCAGCAGGCGGAAGGAGATACTGTGCCTTGACCGGCGATGCCTCCCCTTTTACCTGGCGGCCGGGTTGGCGGTAAGCCTGGGGATGGTTTCAATTTACTATGCACTGGATCTTGGGAAGGTCGTGGTGGTCATTCCCATCAGCAGCACTGCGCCCCTGTTTACGCTGATTCTGACCGCCCTGTTCCTGAAAGGCGTCGAGCGTGTCACGCTGAGGATCGTGCTGGGGGCTGCGCTTATCATCTCCGGGGTGGTACTGCTTACGGTGTGGAAGTGAATTCGGCAGCGAGCATACCTCGCATACCCCGTAGTGTGCGGTGGGGTATGCGAGCGAATACTGAGGTTATATAAAAAACAGACTTCGCGGGTATTTTTTATTGAGAAAATAATCGATTCCGAAACAACGGCCCACCGGCGTAAACAAGAGGGCAAGTTCGGCACAAACAAAAACTAAATTTACAAACCCGGAGGCTCCGTGGCGGTAGCCTGATGCAAAATGATAATTAAGATTCATGATGAGAGCGGCGAATAATGCCGGACGGGTCATGAATCCGATAATTAAAGCTATTCCTGCGGCAATTTCACCATAGACGACAAGGTAACTGAGTAAATTAGCATGAGGAATAAGGTAATTTACTAAAAGATAATGGTACCAGGGATACCAACCGGAAGGCATATCTTTTACCAGATCGGTTAGCTGGGACGCCAGTTTGCCGGATGCAAACATACCCGGGAATTTGGCATACCCGAATTTCAAAAACCAATAACCTAATCCCACCCGCAGGATGAGGAGAGGCCAGACCGGAGTCTGTCTCGAAAGCCTTTTCGAAAACGTTTTCGCCATGGGGTCTCCTTTCCTGATTGGATCAGGCACGTTCAAGTAATTCAATCCGGATATTTTCCGGCCCGCGGATAAAAGCAATCTTAAGGCCGGGTCTTGCCGTATGGGGTTCCGATACGAATTCCGCTCCGCGACGTTTCAACGCGGCGGCCGCTTCATCAAGGTTGGTTACCCGAAGTCCGAAGTGGTCGAGGCCACGGTAACGCCCGGGAGGACTGGCCGGCAGGTTTTCCTCGGGAGTTGTCCGGATGATCAAAATGGTCAACCCCTCCAGTTTCACTTCAATCCGGGGTTTTCCATCAGCCTGGAGAGATTCGACGACCTTCGCATCGAACATCTCGCGGAAATAACGGGCAGCGGCCTTCGGATATCTGCTCACGAGATGAAGATGATCGAGGTGATAAATTGATGGCATGGGAACCTCCTTTGATGGTAAGAATTAGCTGTTGGTGTAGTCAACATACGGAAAATGGAGTTATCTGTCAAGAGGTGCCGGGCAAGATGCGGGACAAGAGATACTGGGCATACAATAAATATGAGAATATTTTCGGACGGCGTTCCGGTGCGTCCATCGCCGGATTTCTAACAGAAAATTCTGAGAGTCTCGAATGAATGAAGCCAAAAAGATTGCCATCCTCACCAGTGGGGGAGACGCCCCGGGAATGAATGCATGCCTGCGGGGTGTCGTTAAAGCTGCGCTGAACAGGGGTTGGGAAGTATTCGGAGTAAGAGATGCATATCGCGGTTTGGTTGAGGGCGGCGAGAACATCTTCCTCCTGGACTGGGTTGACGTAAGCTGGAATTTTCGCGAGGGGGGAACCTTCCTTGGGTCGGCCAGGTACGTTGACTTGGTCGGAGATACGCAAATCTCGAGAGAACTGAAACAAAAGGCTTTGCTGAACCTGAAACAACGGGGAATCTCGGGTCTGGTCGTTATTGGCGGGGACGGCTCCCTGATGGGAGCTTATGAACTTTTTGCCTTTTTGCAACAGACGGGCACCTCGATTTCGGGATTGATGGATAGGGAACTCTCCATCGTGGGAATCCCCGGCAGCATTGACAATGACATTGCTTTCACCGAGATGTCCATTGGGGCCGACACGACGTTGAACACCATCGTGGAGTGCATCGATAAACTGAGGGATACCGCTACCTCCCATAAACGAATCAATATCGTGGAGGTCATGGGTCGTCTCCGTGGCTACCTGGCCGTGATGAGCGGGCTGGCTACGGGCGCTGATCGAATCTTCATCCGTGAGGAAAAAATAACCAAGAACGAACTCAATGCCATGCTCCATGCATTAAAAGAAAGCTTCGCGCACGGTCAGAAGGCGGGGGTTATTGTTCGCTCGGAGGGCGCCGTCTTTTCCACGAATTTTCTCAAGGAAACCATTGCGGTTCTCCTTGATCCCAAGCGGGATGTCAGAGAGACCGTCCTGGGCCATCTCCAGCGAGGCGGTAATCCGACGGCCTTTGAAAGAATACTGGCAACGAGGATGGGGGTAAAGGCGATTCAACTGCTCGAAGACAAGTGTCCCGAACCCTCCATGCTGGGATTAATCGAAAGTAAGATTGTATCCGTTTCTCTTGCGACCTGCCTGAAAAAAATCAAGACGCCCGAGTTCCAGGGAGAACTGAGTTCCAATACCAAGAGCGCCTTCCATTTGAACAGGATTCTGGAAGAACCGCCGAATAAGGCCCCGAACGGCATCCGGATCGGCATATTGACCGACGGAAGCAACGTTTCCGGAATGAACATGGCTATCCGGGCAATAGCCAGATTGGCGATAAGCAGCGGCATGGAGGTCATCGGCATCAAGGGCGGCTTCTCGGGCCTTGCGCAGGGATTTGCGAACGCATTCCGGCTGGAATGGAGCATGCTGGAGATGAAGGGGGTTCTGCGAAGGGCGGGCACCCTGCTCGGCGTTTCCGCCGACGGGATTCCATCCGGCAAAAAAGATTTCACCGCCATGGCGAGGCAGGTTGATGATCTGAAGATGGATGGGATGGTCGTCATAGGAAACAATGGGACCTACGAATGTGCAGCCAGGCTTTCCGCAAAGCTCCGGGTGCCGGTAGTAGCTATCCCGGCAGCCTTGAATTGCAGCCTGCCGGGAACGGACTGGGTTATCGGGATGGATTCCGCGCTCAATGACTTGCTCCAGGGCATTGACCGGGCAGCCGATGCAGCCCATGTCTTGAAAAAGATTTTCCTCATCCACATCAAGGGTGACTACTGCTCCTGTCTGGTACGGAGCGCCGCATTGGCCGGGGGAGCGGAAATTGTCATCATCGATGGGGATAAAGCCGACAGCGGGAACGATTTCCAGGAAATGGTCACCGGCAAGATGGAGGATTTGCACAGAATTATTTCCCTGGGGAAAAGCTTTGCGACAATCATCTTTTTTTCGAGACAGCCGGAAAGAGCCGACCATTCCCTCGATTTTATAAAACAGTGCATCGCGTCTGCCTGTATCGGATTGGAAATATCGACGATTTCCCTGGAAACGTCCCTGGGCGGCATCACCCCCACTGCTTTTGACAGGATCCTTGCCCAGCGGTTGGGGGAGAAGGCAATGGCGACGTTGCAAAATACCATGAACGGTCGTGACCACACTTTCCACATCGTAGGCATTCAAAAAAAAGAAATTGCGGCAACGCCTTTCCGCAATCAAGAGAGAGATTTGTATCATGCATGTTCGGAATCGTATTTGGCCGAGCTCGATCAGTGTATGACGTTGATGTCGCAACCGGGCGGCAACTGCATCGGTATGGGCGGCGATATTGAATGGACGGATACAAGAGACGAGAAGGGGTGGCGCGGAATGTGGACATGCAAGAAATGCGGCCATGCCCAGCGTTTTTCCTTCAGCCCGGATAAAACGCTCTGCGTCTCCTGCGGAGATGCATCGTGCCGGAATTACGGGTACATCAGAATCTCGCGTCGGCTGGAGTAAAAGCGGGGAGTTGCTGAGCTTCGAAAATACACCGACAAAAGTATTTCCCCCCACGTTCAAGCCTTGCAGAAAAATTTCTCTTGACAATAGAACGATTGTTCTATATGCTGCCGCCATGAACGAAAAACGCACGATACAGACGGTCCGGAAACTCATTACCGCCTTCTTTCGGGAAAACCGCCGCATGCCCTCCTACGCGGAAATGATCGACCTTCTCGGTGTCAGGTCAAAGAGTGTCGTCAATTTCTGGATCAACAAGCTTATCGATGCCGGCGTGCTCGAAAAAGACAACAAGGGACATCTGAGTTTCGCCCAACGGTCATTTGCCATACCCCTGGTCGGCTCCATACATGCCGGTTTTCCCTCCCCGGAAGAACAAACCCTTTGCGACGTCCTGTCTATGGATGAATATCTGGTCACCAGGCCGGATTCTTCTTTCCTGCTGACGGTAAGCGGCGATTCCATGATTGGCGAAGGCATCATGGAGGGCGACCTAGTCATTGTTGAGAGGGGGCGTGAGCCCGTGAATGGGGACATTGTCGTTGCCGAGGTCGATGGGGAATGGACGATGAAATATTATCGCAAACAGGGGCGGGAGGTGTTTCTCGAGGCGGCAAACCCTAAATATCCGCTTATCAAACCGAAAACAGAATTGAAGCTCGGAGGGATCGTTACCGCCGTCATACGTAAGTACCACAAGTGACAGTATCTAAGATTATACCATTGAAAGGATAAAAAGATGACTACCGCAACCGCCACATTTTCAAGAGAGATAAGAAGGCCGAAAGCAGCTCAAAGAACTTTTGCCAGGCAGGGTTATCTGAAGCGTTTCCGTTATTTCATCGAAACATCTGACTGGGATGAAATGATCCTGGCTCATGAAGGATCGATTGACAGGATATGTCACGGCATTCTCATTTCCTCGGTTCTTATTTTCACTCCTGTCCTGATAAAAATATTGCTGAGATAGTTCTTCTGTGTGCTGAGAAATTTTATTTCTTGCCTTACAAGGTCGAAATGTGACAAATAAAGGCGCCAAATCAAGCTGCCGTTTCGTCAAATTGTTATGCTGATGGAATCAGCAGTATTTGCACATTACGCTAATAGCAGAGAACTCTTTCATGGCACCCGATGAAAACAGCCAGAACCTCCCCACCCGGAAAACAGCAAGGCAACCATGGCGAGTATTGGTTAGGTCGTTTGCCGTTATCGGCAGGGCGGCGATCAGTTTGATCGATCATTTAGGCGCCGCAGCCATTTTTCTCCTTTTGGCGTTCCTGAAGATATTCCGATCCAAACAGCTGATCAAGATCGTCCAGCAGATCTATTATATCGGGGCACGATCCACGATGATCATCGTGCTCGTCAGTTTCTTCACCGGCATGGTGCTGGGCCTTCAATCCTACCATGCCCTGGTTAAGTTCGGCGCGCAAGGGGCTCTCGGCACTCTGGTGGCCCTGACTCTGGTTCGGGAATTGGGGCCGGTTCTCACGGCGATCATGATTGCAGCCAGGGCCGGTTCGGCTATTACGGCGGAGCTCGGCATTCAGCGCATCTCCGAACAGATTGACGCCCTGGACACCATGCGTATTGATCCGCTCCGATACCTCATCAGCCCGAGAATTACCGCTTCGATCGTCAGCTTTCCCCTGCTCACCGCCCTGTTCGACCTCGTCGGCATTATCGGCGGGTACGTCTCCGGCGTTTTGCTCCTTGGCGCCAATGCCAGCACCTATGTTTATCGTGTTCAGACCAGTACAGACATGAAAGATATCACTGATGGTTTCATAAAAGCGATTGTTTTTGCCGTCATCGTATCCACAGTCTGCTGTTACCAGGGGTATTTTACCCACATGCGCACGGACAGCCATGGCGCCAAGGCCGTCGGGCTCTCCACTACCTCTGCCGTTGTGCTCTCCTGCGTGCTTATCCTGGTAGCAGACTATGTCGTGACGTCGCTGCTCATCTGAGGATAGCCCCATGGAAAGCCCTTTAATCGAGTTCAAGGATGTCACCAAGCGCTTCGGCGCCCGAAGCGTCCTTGAACACGTCAACCTGCAGATCTACGAGGGACAGGTCACTACCATTATCGGCCTCAGTGGTTCTGGCAAGAGTGTGCTTCTCAAGCATATCATCGGACTGCTCAAGCCGGATGAAGGGACCATTCTCTTCCAGGGTAAACCCCTGATCGAAATGAAAAAAAGCGAGAGTGCCGCCAATCTCGCTCAGATAAGCTACATGTTTCAGGACAATGCACTTTTTGATTCTATGACCGTCTATGACAATATCGCCCTCCCTCTTCGGGAAACGACGAACCTGAGTAACGCTAAGATCGACAGCAGGGTGAGGGCAAGAATCGAGCAGACGGAACTTGATGATGCGGTTCATAAGTATCCCTCGGAGCTTTCCGGCGGCATGCAAAAGCGGGCAGCCCTGGCGCGGGCCTTAGTAACGGATCCTCGCATCGTTCTCTTCGATGAGCCTACGTCCGGTCAAGACCCGGTCCGGAAAAATGCCATCCTGGGCATGATTGCCCAGTATCAGCGTAAAATCGGATTTACGGCGATCATGGTCAGCCATGAGATACCGGATGTTTATTTTATTTCAAACCGCATTCTTGCCCTCTATGAGCGATCCATCGTTTTTCAAGGTTCTCCGGAGGAGCTGGAAAATTTCGACCACCCGTTTAAGGATGAGGTCATTCGCAGCCTGGAAGGGCTGCAAAGCGAATTAACGGGTCTGTATTCCAAACGGCAATTCAAAGTGATGCATCATGTTCAGTTGACGCAGAAAACAGAGGAGACAACCTACTGCGTTGCGGTTCTTTCTCTGAGTGATTTGGATATCATCCGGACGAACGCCGGCCATAATGCGGCACAGGTGGCCATCCGGGGTCTGGGAATCTCTATCGATAAACACTTCGGCGCTATAGGGGGATTTTCCACACGCCGCCGCAACAATGAATTTGTTACGGTACTCCCCTATTCGGATTTGAAGGAAGCAGAGAGCATCCTCAAGGATTTTGCCAAGAATTTTCAAGAACTGGGCATTCATAATGTCCTGGCTGGGGCTCGTAAGCAGACAAGATCGGCGGACTGTATCGAATTTGCGGTCCTGGCCGGAATTGCCCAGGGTCAACCAATTGTCGACATCGATTCCGTCATCGATGCGGCAAAATCTCAACAAAAAGAAATTGCCCGGCTTCGGTGCGACGGGAGGGGGTAAGCAGATGAAAAAGTACACCATGGAAACAACGGTTGGCATTTTTCTCGTATTCGGGCTCCTCTGTGTGGGGTATATGACCGTGAAACTCGGTCATTTTTCTCTGCTCGGCGACAACGCCTATTCTCTCTTGGCCCGATTCACTTCGGTTACCGGTCTGAGAGCCGGCAGTCTGGTTTATATCTCCGGCATTGAAGTGGGCCGCGTGGAGAAACTCACCATGGACCAGGAAAGCCAGCAGGCCGTGGTGGAGATGCGCATCCGGAAGGGCATCAATATCTATGATGATGCCATTGCCTCCATTAAAACGGAGGGGCTGATCGGCGATATGCATCTCAGCATCAACCCCGGGGGCGCAGGCGCACTTCTTAACCCCGGAGGAGTCATTACCGAAACGCAACCGGCGGTGGACTTCGCAGAGATTATCAGCAAGTATGCCTTCGGAGACGTAAAGAAACAGTAGTCGCAAAAGCGGATTAAGAGAGGCAAACCATGAAAAGACCGATCATCGTATTGATCACCATCATACTCGTGTTGTTTTCTCTCCCGGTATATGCCGGTGCACCCTTGGACGCGGTTCAGACAAATGTCAACAAAGTGCTTGAGGTGTTGCGCGATCCGAAGCTCAAACCTGCGTCGGCCAAAGAGATCAAAAAGGAACAACTTCGGCTTATCTATGAACGCATGTTTGAGGATGTCGAACTTTCGAAGCGCACGTTGGCCAGGCATTGGAACGGCATGAATGTCGTCCAGCGCAAGGAATTTGTTCTCCTTTTTCGGCAGGTACTGGAAAAGGCATACATCGAAAAAATCCTTGCCTACACCGACGAGAAAATTGTCTTCGAGCGGGAAATCATGGTATCGGGAACCCAGGCTGAGGTTCAAACAAAGGTCGTTACCTCTTCAAAGGAAATTCCTATCACGTATAGAGTGTTTCTGAAGGGCAGCGACTGGAAAGTATATGACGTCGTTATAGAGAACGTGAGTCTGATTCTGAACTATCGTACGCAGTTCAATGACATCCTGGCTAAAAATACGGTTGAACAATTGCTTGAGAACCTGCGAAAGAAAGTTAAGGACCAATAGGATCACCTTTAGCATTGTGTTTGTTCAAGGAAACTTCCAGACGAAAGGCAATGCCATGAAATCGGGTTTATTTTCGCTCCTCCTTGTGGTTTGTCTCACTCAGGGTTGCGCCCATCGTCCTTTCCCTGCCTCTTCACCAGACGACGCCCCCCTTTCAAAGGACCATCAGGTGAGCGCCCCCGGAAATTCGCCGGAGCGTGCAATCGAGAACCTCACAGGCGGGAAGGACCTGGATGGTGCTGGAATGGCGGCAAAGGAGGGAGAAGCCCCGCTTCCCGTACTTCCGAAGCCTTGGGGATCGGCGGAAACATCAGTACGATCGCACGACAAGGAGGTCGATACGGGGGTGTATGGGGATTACGAGGACGAAGGAGAAAATGAGAAGAAGGCAGGCATTGCCGACCCCCTGGAGCCCTTTAACCGGGCCATGTACCACTTCAACGACAAGCTGTACTTTTGGGTGCTCAAACCCGTGGCGCAGGGTTATCAAAACGTCGTTCCCGAGAAAGCGCGGGTCAGCGTGAGTAATTTTTTTGCGAACATCACATTCCCGGTCCGTTTCATCAACTGCCTGCTCCAGGGAAACTTCAGCGGCGCGTCCACGGAATTTGGCCGCTTCATGGTAAACACCATTTGGGGTGTCGGAGGACTTTTAGACCCCGCATCGAGTGAGGACATTAAGCTTGCAAAACAAGATGAGGATTTCGGTCAAACCTTGGGGGTCTATGGATTGGGACAGGGATTCTTTATCAACTGGCCGATATTCGGTCCTTCCAGCCCGAGAGATACGGTAGGGATGGTTGGCGATTTTTTTCTGCATCCCTTCACGTATCTCGTCCCTGCATGGGATACCTCTGCGGAGATCAAGGCATACGAGCAGGTGAATGGCAATTCCCTCTCAATCGGCGACTATGAATCTCTCAAAGATGCGGCTATCGATCCCTATGTGGCAATCCGCGACGCCTATGTTCAAGACCGACTGAAGAGGATCAATGCGGGGAGAAATAAACCAATACCAGCTTTACAGAAGTAATCAGTTTAATTGAGGGGAGGGGGTAATACGAAACATCATAAAGTAATAATACTATCTTTATTCATGGTTCTTGCCATGCGCGGAATAGCCGCGGGAGGCGGGCTCTTTGGTCCGCCTCAGTCCATTTCCAAAGATACGGGAGGCTTACATACCGCCATCGGTTATTGGTATCATGAAGCTAAGTACCATAATGGCGCAGATTATGTAGTCAGGCAGAATCAGCTCTATTCGGAAGTAGGCTATGGGGCCAAGAATTCCTGGGACATCTATATGAGAATCGGGGTCTCCGACCTGAATGTTTCCGATGCCTTTCGTTCTTCAAACGCGACGACGGTGACTTTCAAAAATGATTTTGAAGAGAACATGAATTATTTTGGCTCCTTTGGAGCCAAGGGTTTTTATCCTTTCAGCAAGACATTCGGTCTGGGCGCCTTTCTCCAGGGGACCTATTATTTCCGCGATTTCACGAATGATGTTTCAGGAACCCGAAACGGAGCACCGTTTACCCTCGAACTGAGGATGAAGAATCTCTGGGAGGTGAATTTCGGCATCGGCCTTCAAGCCACCGTTCCCTACGGCATAAGGATGTATCTCGGACCCTATGTCTATTATTCAGAAGCAACAGTATCTCCCTCCACAAACGTCACCGGACTTGCATTGACATCAGGGGAGATGACCATGAAAAACAAGACCAGTTTAGGAGGATTTGCCGGGATCGAAATACCGCTGGTAAAAGTATTTCGCCTGAATGTGGAAGGACAGTATGCCGAAAGATTATCTGCTGGCGCGGCAGTCACCTATTCGTATTGATTTGCCGTAAGGATGACAATTGATTGGAGTTTGCTTGGCCGGATAGCTTTCTCCGTCACTAAAAACATCATGAGAAAGGACCCGTGAATATGTCCATCCGCCTCATTGTCACCATCACGGCCGCCCCGGGAAAAGGGAGTGAACTGGCGAAAGCATACGGACCCCGTTGTGCCGAAATACGGAAAGAGCCCGGCTGCGAACAGTTCGAGGCGTTCCAGAGCGTCATCGACCCCGACAAGCTGGTGCTGCTGGAACGCTGGAGCAGCCAGGCGGCGCTTGATGCTCACGCGACGCTGAACGCGGCATGCGCACCCCTTGCCCCGGAACTGCGTGGCAGCGGCGGCAGCGAACGCGAGGACTACGAGTACCACAGGACACGGTAGCCGGCGACTAATTGAAGCCCTCCGCAGCAGGCTGTCGAGAACTTGAATATTTGCAGATTCACATCTCAGGGGACGCAACTATGCACCGTATCTTCACGTATATTACCTTGCTTACTATTTTACCGTATATCCTTTCACCGGTATCCCTCTGCGCCGAGACGCAGGATTTATATGAAGGGGACTCGATTTACAGCCACATCAAAATAACGCAGGATGGACAGGAGCGCTGCATGATTTTTGGCCGCTACAACGATCATCGTCAAACCTGCCTAAATATGACAAAGCCGGATCTATCCGTATTTGAATATACTGCCATGATGTTCGTCGGATTTTTGTTCAACCCCGATACAAACGCCGTTGCGCTTATCGGTCTGGGCGGTGGTTATATTCCCGCGGTATTCAACATGCACCTCCCTGCTGTCCGCCTGGATACCATTGAGATCGACCCCCTTGTGTACAATCTGGCAAAGAAGTATTTTTCCCTCAGAGAAACACCGATGCAGACGATCACCCTTGCGGATGGTCGCCAGTATTTGAAAAAAACGGAACGTCGGTACGACCAGATATGGATTGACGCCTTTAATACCGATTACATACCCACCCATCTGACAACAAAGGAATTCCTGCAACAGGTCAAGTCGAGGCTGACGGGCAACGGGATTGTCGTCCAGAATGTGCACAACGATAACAAACTGTTTGATGCGCAGGTTGCGACGTTCCGGTCCGTCTTCCCGCAGGTCTTCATCTTTAACGGCAGGCACAGCGGCAATTCGATCATCGTGGCTTCCGGCAACCGCCGATTTGTGCCCGCCCAGTTTAAGCAGTCAGCAAAATTGCGGAAAATGATTGGCAAGATCAACCTGCTTGAGGAGGCGGAAAAATATGTCTCCGAGCCGGCCGTCGTTCCGGCGACCGTACTTACGGACGATTTTAATCCGGCCAATCTGTTGCTCCACCAGGAGCATTAATTTGGCGTTGCCGTGGGAAAGGTCCCTGGCATCGGGAACGGAGGTCTTCAGGTGGCGGCGGTATACGTTACATTAACAGGGCTCCTAGTGGTATTCGGGGCGGCGATCATGAGCCTCGAGATCCTCTCCTCGAATCTCATGTCGCCGTATTTCGGCGGCTCCATATATATTTGGGGCAGCATCATCAGCTCCTTCATGATACATTTTTCTGTGGGTTATGTGCTCGGCGGCTATCTCTGCAAGAGGACCGCGAAGGTGTTACCCTTGCTGGTCCTTTTGGTCGTGGCATCGGCCTGGGTGATGCTCATCCCGAACATTCATCCCTTGGTCGGTGAATTCGTTTCCGATGGAATTGCCGATGTGCGCTATGGCTCCCTCGTGGCGATGAATGTTCTTTTCTTCATACCCATTACTTTTATGGCAATGGTGTCTCCCTACATCATCGGTATCCTGTCGATCCATGCGAAGGCTTCCGGTTTGAGCGCCGGCCTGGTGCTCTTCATTTCGACCTTCGGATCATTTGTGGGCACGAACGCCACCGCTTTCTACCTGATCAATCTTTTTCCCGTCTCACGGATTGTCTTTGGCATCGGCGCCGGCTGCCTGTCGCTTTCACTCCTGTCGTTGGTGATGAGGCTCGATCGGCGACTCAGGTTATGAGAATGTTCTCAACGAGGCCGGAAAGGTCATTCATTGCGCCCCGCGCGCAATCATGAAAAACTCCGCTCGAATAATGCTGCTATGGCCTTTTTACCGTTATCTTCCGGAAAACGCGTTCCCGTTCCCGTGAAAAGAACGTGACGGATCACCGGCTCGTTTCCACTCCTGCACTCAACCCAGTCCACCTTGCTCCAGGTGAACCAGCGATCGCGTTTCTGATCGAATACGTACAGAGGCTTATTACATAATTTGGCAAACTCTGCGCCCCATCCGGTGCCGCCCCTTACCGTTTTGTCCTCCAGTATTTCCCCAATCACGTAAATTTCCTGCCCATTGTTAATCTGATACCAGATGCTTTGCAGAATCATTCGAAACGTGGGATTTTCCGTATAGCGGCGGTTCATCAGCCGCGAAACATATTCGAGGCTCACGTCTCCGTTCTTCAGTTCCTGGTGATTCAAATAACGCAGACCTCGCCGGCGGACTATGGCGTGTCCCTCAAAGGTGAAGTTCACCTCCTCGATTCCGTGGCGCTCCGCATTTGCCCCGAATTCCGCTTCGGCGCCGTTCGCGCCGCCGCTGAAAAGAATAACATCTGCTTTGTTCATATTCGCTCCTTTCGCCACTATGGCTACTACAATAAAAAAAGCCCCCCGGTCACAGGGAGCTTTTAAGGGTAAAACGAAGTCGAACTCTTACAGCTTGCGAACATTCTCCGCAGCCGGGCCTTTTGGGCCCGCGACAACATCGAAGCTTACCCGATCACCCTCGGCAAGAGATTTGAAACCATCTGCCTGGATTGCTGAATGATGCACGAAAACATCCTTGCCGCCGTCCTGCGCGATAAAACCAAAACCTTTTGAATCATTAAACCACTTGACTGTTCCCTCTGACATCTTTACTTCTCCTTTTGTGTTGGGTTCCTTCCGGAACCATTTGTAATATCGCCGTGCTATTCGGCCGGCAGTCTGTCGTTGCAAATAACACGCACTCCCCTTACTGAGACCGGTGCGGTTCTCTTTGTCATTAATTGCTACCTACAAACAGCCATTGCGCATGAAGTGGGGCGAATCATAAGTGATTTTTTTGGGAAATGCAAGTGTTTTATTCTTTATTTATGAGATAATTGACATGATTCAAAAAGTTCCCGACGGCGATCCCTTCCATAAATGCCGTTTTTGTGTATAATCGGAAAAATATGTTGATGTTTCCGGTAAAACGTACGTAATACCCTAACCGGCAAACAATGAAAGGAGGAAGAGCAGATGATGGCAAGCAAGCATTTTAGCGTTCTTTTTATCATGGGGGTTATTTCAGTTTTCTTGTCGCCAATAGGGGTATTTAAGGCAGATGCTGCGGAATCCTATCCTAACAAACCGCTAACAATTATTATTCCGTTCTCGGCGGGAGGTTCTACCGACATTGCGATTCGGCGGATTGCGCCCTATGTGCGCAAATATTTGAATGCCGCCTCAATTATCATTGAGAATCTTCCCGGGGCGGACGGAGGCATCGGTTATAATAAGGCCTATATCGCCAAGCCGGACGGATACACCCTTCTTGCATCGAACACTCTTCCTCTGTTTCTTACCGAGTATTCCCGACCGACCCGATATAAAACCATGGATTTCAAACCTATCTATGCCTATGTCAGAGACAGCATGATTCTCGTCGTCCACCCGGACTTCAGTAAAACCTTTGATGAGTTTATTAAGACTGCCCGCGCTCAGACGATAACAATAGGGACAACCGGCGCAGCAACGACGACGGGATTAATGGGTATCCTCTTTGCGGAAGAGTTGGGGCTGAAGGTTAATTGGGTGCCTTTCGGCGGAGGGGCGGAGAGCCTGACAACCTTGGCGGGAAAACATATTGATGCCGTCTTTTCTATCGCGGCATCTGCATTGTCTTTATCGAGGGCAGGCAAAATCAGACCCTTGATGGTATTTTCCGAGAAGCGGAACCCGCAGTATGCTGATGTGCCGGTACCGAAGGAATCGGGGGTGGATATTCCCCTTCTCTTTAACCATACGGGAATTGTAGGTCCTCCCGGGTTGACCGATGATAAAGTAAAAATTCTGGCAAGTGCTTTTGCGAACGCAGCGGCGGATCCGGAGTATAGGGAAAATCTGAAAGCGATGGGTACCTCGGAGCTTGTCCCCCTTGCCCCGAAGGAGTATCGGAAAGAATTTGAGAGGTTGTATTCGGTAACGGATAAGTATAAAAAATATTTCAAATAACCGGCACGGAGAGGGGAAATTCGGCGGAGAAGGTTTTTTTGACTGCCTCAAAAACCTCTTCAACCGTGATCTCTTTCATGCATTCATTCGTTTTGCACTTCTTCTTGAAACAGGGACTGCAGGGGAGATTCCCGCGGATCACCGTGTGGTCGTCCCCGTAAGGACCCGTGCGGGCAGGGTCGGTGGGGCCGAAGAGGGCGATGAGGGGGGCGCCCACTGCGGCAGCGAGGTGCATCGGGCCCGTGTCAGTAGTCACAACAAGCCGGGCCCGGCGGTGGAGGCACGCGAGATCACTGAGCGTCGTCTCCCCGCCCAGGTTTGCGGCGGGGCGTTTCATAAACTGTTGAATCTCCCTGATCTCCTTTTTACCACTTCCGGTGAAAACAATGCCAACCTTCAATTCATCGATTATGCGGTCGCAAAGCAGGGCAAATTTCTGATTTTCCCAGAGCTTGGTTTTCCACAGCGCGACGGGATTTACCGCCACGAAGCCGATCTGCGCATCCATGTGATGTGCCTTCAATAGTTCCTCGATACGGATCCGGTTTTCCTCCTTGACGGGGATCAGGAATTTTTGCTTCATCTCGCAGGCGCCCAGGTAGCGTGGAAAATCGAGGTAGCGATCCACGGCGTGCTTGTTCATGTCCTGGGGAATCTTTTCATTCACGAAAAAACCGCTTAACTCCTGCATGCTGTCGTAGCCGAGTTTTCTCTTGCCGCCGCTGAGCAGGACGACAGCCGAGCTTTTGAGCAGACCGTGAAAATCGATCACCAGGTCGTAGCGCCTTTCCCGGAGAGCCCTGATAAACGTAACCATTTCGAGAAAGGGCCATATAAGGCGGCCATGCTTGACGTCCCTGATCCAGGAAGTGCGGTGCGAGATGATAACCCGGTCGAGCAGTGGATGGTTTTTGAGGAGATCGGCAGACAGCTCCTCCACGACCCAGGTGATATGGGCTTTGGGGTAAAGCTTGCGCAGGGCGGCCAGTGCGGGCAGGGTATGGATGACGTCGCCGATGGCGCTCAGTTTTATGATGAGGATGTTCATTTCATGCGATCTTTCATAATCCACCGGACGGCGGCAAGGATGTCCTCGGCAGTGTGCGCCGGCGTGACCGTGGCTCCTTCCCCCGAACCGTTCGGGGCGGGATCGCTCGTCTCTCCGCCATGACCGGTTCTGACGAGGATTCCCTTTGATCCCACCCTGGCGGCGGCTTCGATGTCTCGCAGGGTGTCCCCGATCAGGTAGGAGCGGACAAGATCGATATCCATTTCCTCCGCTGCCCGAAGCAGCATGCCTGCTTGCGGTTTCCTGCACGTGCAGATTTTCCGGTAGATACCGTTCCCCTCCGTGGGGTGATGGGGGCAATAGTAAAATCTGTCTATAAAGGCGCCTTCCTGTGCAAAGACCTTGCTGATCCTGTCGTGTATTTCCCAAACCAGCTCTTCGCCGAAATACCCCTTGGCGACGCCCGCCTGGTTGGTAATGACCACAGCCTTCATGCCGCTTTCGTTTATCAGCTTCACGGCGGCTGCGGCACGGGGAAAGATCATGAGCCTGTCGAGGTTGTCCAGGTATCCCACTTCTTCGTTGATCGTTCCGTCGCGGTCCAGGAAAATTGCCTTGTTTTTTTTCAGTTCCGGCATAAAAGTCCCTTCGCGGCGGCAGTGACGTCATGAACGGTTATCATGTCCATGCACTTAAAGTCGCTCGGGCACGATTCCTGAAGGCAGGGACTGCATTCGATATCCTTGCGGATAACGGAGATCTTTTCGCCTACAGGCGAGGTCGTGACGATGTTTGTCGATCCGAAGATCGCGACCGTGGGGGTTCCCAAGGCTGCGGCGACGTGCATGAGGCCGGAGTCGTTGGAAATGAACAGATCGCAGCGCGAGATGAGGGCGATGGCCTCTTTGAGAGCGGTTTTACCGGCCAGGTTGATGAGGTTGTGCATGGCGTGTCGTTTCACGGCACCGGTGCAGTCTTGGTCCGCCGCACTGCCGAAAAGAAGCACTGTGCCGACGAGGTCATCAATCAAACGGTCCGCCACTGCAGCGAAGCGTTCCGGAAACCACTTCTTGGCAGGCCCGTAGGTGGCGCCCGGTGCGATACCGATCAGGGGATGGATATCTGCGATGCCGTAGGATGCAAGCATGTCATCTGCAAGCGCGCGCTCATCATCGCCGAGCCTGAGGCGTACGTCACGATCCGCGTCAAAGCAGCCTAAGGATTTGACCATATCCAGGTAGTAGTTCACCTGGTGTACTTTCCGGATGGCATCGGTGCGTTGGACGGAGTGGGTGAGGAGAAAACCCCTGCCGTCAGAATTGTATCCCGCCCGGACAGGTATGCGCGCAAGCCAGGCGATGATAGCTGCCTCGATGGCGTTCTGAAGGAGGATGGCCATAGGGAACCCCCGTTGTTTGAGTTCCGATGCCAGCCTGAATTTGCCGGCTGCATCGTCGTGAATGCCGGGGCTTTTGAACAAGATGACCTCGTCGATATCGCGGGAAAGCCGGTAAAGATCCGCTACCCAAGGCTTGGCGAGGAGCGATATTCTTGCGCGGGGATAGGTCTTCCTGATGGCGGCAAGCGCGGGGAACGTCATGACGGCGTCTCCGATCCAGTTCGTGCCCCGTATCAGAATTCTATCCACACCCGTACGGGGGATTTTTATTGATCCTCTTACCTTCATGCTCATTCAGATTGACAGGTTTTGGTCTTCCAGCGCTGGTGCAGCCAGAGCCACTGGTCGGGGTATTTTCTAATCATGTCCTCGATGATCTTCGTGAATTTCTGTGTGTTGGCAGCAATGTCGGCGCGCGTGTCGCCCGTCCGGATGATCTCCACCTCGTTGCCGATAATGAGTCGGTAGCGTTCATTTTCCTCGCGATACATGAAGGTCGGGATTACCGGGGCCTCCGTGTTGAGGGCCAGGAGCGCGATGCCGTCGGTTGTGCATGCGGGCCTGCCGAAGAAATCCACGAAAATCCCCTCCCGCACGGCGACATTCTGGTCCAGGAGAATGCCGATGCTTTCGTTATTGGCAAGTGCGCGAAACATTTTCAGGGTGGCGCGCTCCTTCGGAAGGGGCGTATTGCCCGTGGAAGCTCTTATGCAGTTTATCAGATTTTCAAGCACGGCGTTATCAAAGGGGCGGTAGATGATCCTGATGGGCTGGACGAGTTTGCCGATGAGGGCCGCCCCGTATTCCCAGTTTCCGAAATGCGCGCTCATGATAAGCAGGCCCTTGTTCTTTTCCAGTGCTTTGGTGCAATTCTCGATCCCCTCGATTTCGTTGATGACGGAGGGATTGGCCTTCTGCAGGAAAGGAATCTCAAAGAACTCCGCGGCCACAATGGCTAAGTGGCGGTAGACCTTCCGCGCGAGGGCGACAATCTCCGTCATTCCCATCTCCGGGAAGGCGCTCTTCAGATTATGAATAGCGATCAGCCGTTGACGCGGCGAGAGATAATAAAATATCCGCGCCAGGGCAATAAAGAGACCCTTGCGGGCGTTCAGGGGAACGGCTCCGAGGACGCCCAAAATAATTTTTGTCAGGAGTGTTTTTTCCACAGGGGGGTTATTGCATACTTTTCCAAAAAATCCTATTTCAATCTCTTCAGAATAAACTCCGCGAATTCATTGCGGGACGGCGCGATATCCATTTCCACACGCAGCAGGAAGACCTCCCTCCGGAAAGGGGGGTAGTGAGACAGCCTCATTCCGTCTTTTTCCGTTGTAACGGTAATGTCTGCACCGGAGGCGGTGCACGTTTTTCGTATGTCCTCAATATCGGCGGCGGAATAGGGGTGGTGATCGGGAAAGGCCAGAAAGGCGACTATGTTCCCGCCAAGCGACCCCAGCGTTTCCCGGAAGGAGGCAGGATTCGCTATGCCTGCAAAGGCGCAGATTTTTTTTCCTTGCAGCGATTCCGGGGTTTGTACGGGCTCTTTCCCGTCCTGAAGGAGTGCGGTGGGACGGTAGTATCCACGGAAGAGCGGAGGAGGATGCGATTCCGGCGGCCAGTGCGGGGCGGCAACCGCATCATCCGCCATATCGGCGGAACTGCCGAGCACGATGACGTCGGCCCTTTTCAGGGCCGACGCCGGTTCGCGAAGTGGACCGCGGGGAAGCAGATGCCCGTTCCCGAAAGGTTCTGCATTCCGGATCAAAACGATGTCAAGGTCACGGAAGAGTCGGCGATGCTGGAATGCGTCGTCAAGGATGAGGATGTTTGCCTTCAGTTTCCCAATGGCGTACGTTCCCGTCGTGATCCTGTCCGCGCCCGTAACGACCGGAATGCCGTCAAGAGATTGCGCCATGAGCAGAGGTTCATCGCCCGCCTCGGCGGCGGTTGCAAGCACTCGGTTTCCGTCGGAGACGACGCAGAGCGGCAGTCCTGCACCGCCGTATCCGCGGGAGAGGATTGCGGGCCGGTATCCTCGTTCCCGAAACAGGTTTGCCAGCATGATCGCGAGCGGCGTCTTGCCCGTTCCGCCTACGGTAATGTTTCCGATGCTGATGACGGGGCAGGGGAGTCTGGCGAGCCTAAGCAACCCGCGGTCGTAGAGGCGATTCCTGAGGGCGACGGCGGCACGGTAGGGGAGTGAGGCAAGCGCCAGAGCGGGAACGGCGAGGAAGCGAGCTGCCTTGCCCGTTGAACTTCTTTCCGACCATATGCGGGGGAGTAGGGCGCGAAAATTCAGCATGAGGTAGTGAGTTCCCGGTTCCGGTCAAAGGGGGCTTTCGATAGTGTTCTTGCCATTATGTTCCTCGTCCTTGAACTGCAACTGGTACAGACGGGCATAGTCGCCGTTTTTGGCGAGAAGGCATTCGTGATTGCCTTCCTCGATGATTTCGCCGTTTACGATCACCATGATGCGGTCGGCGTTGCGGATGGTGGAAAGACGGTGGGCGATCATCAGGGTGGTCCTGCCTATCATGAGGTTGTCCAGCGCCGTCTGCACCTCGATCTCCGCTTCCGTGTCCAATGAGGAGGTGGCCTCGTCAAGGATCAGGATGGGAGCGTTTTTGAGGAGCGCCCGGGCAATGGAAATTCGCTGACGTTCCCCGCCGGAGAGTTTTGCGCCCTGCTCGCCGATTATCGTGTCGTATCCTTTGGGCAGGTTCATGATGAAGTCATGGGCGTTTGCCGCCGTTGCCGCCCGGACGATGTCTTCGTCGGACTTCCTGATGTCGCCGTAGGCAATGTTGTTTCGCACCGTGTCGTTGAAGAGGATCGTCTGTTGCGTAACGATGCCGATCTGCGCGCGCAGGGATTCGACGGTGACGGTGCGAATATCGTGATCGTCGATGAGGATCGCTCCTTCCGTTACGTCGTAGAAGCGCGGGATCAGATTCACGAGGGTCGTCTTGCCGCCGCCGCTCATTCCCACAAAGGCGACGGCCTCGCCGGCTTTAATGGAGATGTTGAGGTTTTTGAGGACGGGCGTGTCTTCGTAGCGGAAGGAGACATTCCTGATGTTGATTCCCCGTTTGATGCGAGGGAGAATGACGGCATGTTGAGCGCTTTCTATCTCGGGGACCGTGTCGATGATCTCGAAAACGCGCTCGGCGCCGGCGATGCCCTGCTGTATAGTGTTGTTGACGTTGGTCAGCCTCTTCACGGGTTCGTAGAGCATGATGAGCGCCGTAAGAAAGGAAAAGAAGGTTCCGGGCGTGGAGTGGCCCTGTATTACCTGGTAGCCCCCATAGAAAATGATGGCGGCGATGCCGATTCCTCCCAGAAACTCCATAAAGGGACTGGATACGGCGCTGATGGAGACGGATTTCATGGCGAGCCGGAAAAGATGTTCGTTTTCACCGGCGAAGCGTTTGCTTTCGTACCGCTCCATGCCGAAGGCCTTGACGATGCGCGCTCCTGAGATGGTTTCCTGCAGGATCGTGGCAAGGCTTCCCCAGGTGACCTGGGTGCGCGTGGCCACGTTCCGCATTTTCTGACCGAATTTGGCGATGGGATAGATGGTAAGCGGAAAGACAAACATGGCGATGATGGCAAGCCGCCAATCACGGTAAAAGATGACGAAGAGGAGTCCCAGAAGGGTGAAGGAGTCCTTCAGCACGCTGGTGACTGCTTCCGATGCCGCGCCCTGAATGGAGCCTACGTCGCTGGTAATGCGGGACATCAGGATGCCCGTCGGATTTCGTGTGAAGAAGGACAGCGACTGCATCTGCATCTTGTCGTAAAGCGTGTTGCGCATGTCCGCAATGATGCGTTGTCCGATAAAGCTCATGAGTATGGTCTGGGTATAGCTGCATACCCCTTTGAGCAGGTAGATGCCGATCACGGCAAAGGGGATAAACGTTAGCATTGCGGCGTTTTTCTTCAGAAATATCTCATCGAGGGCCGGCTTGACGAGGAAGGCCAGTGCCGAGGTGGATGTTCCGACCACGAGCATGCAGAGCATGGCAAGCAGGAATTTTGGCATATGGGGTTTGGACAGCCTCAGGAGGCGTTTGAAAATTTCCATCAGGTTCTCTCCGGTGGTGAGATCATATCGAGCGCGATCGCGGCGGCCCGCTGCGCGGCGCCGGGTTTGCCCAGCTTTTCTCGGATCGTGCCGAGGTCGTTCTTGATCGTTTCCCTTCTGGCAGGGTCGTTCAGCATGGCCTTGATCCCCGCGGCCAGTTTTTCTGAAGTGGCCTCTCCCTGGATCAGCTCCGGCACAATGGTTTTTCCGGCGATAATATTCACCAGGCCGATATTCTTTACCCGGATGACCATCCGCGCGATAGCGTAGGTGAGGGGCGACATCTTGTAAATGATTACCATGGGGGTGTTGAGGAGCGCCGTTTCGAGGGTGGCCGTACCGGAAGCCACCATGGCGACATCGGCAGAGGCAATGGCGTCGTAGATATGTTCCGATACAATTTTGACCGGCACGCGGCGTCGGCCAATGATCTCCTCGACAAAGGCGGCATCGAGCGTGCTGGCAAGAGGAAGAAGATACTGCACGGGTTCGCGACCACGGGAGATAATTTCCGCCGCTTCCAGCATTACGGGAAGGAGTTTGACCACCTCACTGTGCCTGCTTCCCGGAAGTATTGCCACCGTCTTGATCCGGGCATCAAGGCCCAATCGTTTCAGGATATCCTCCCGTGGACCGATATCGTTCACGACATCAAGAAGCGGGTGACCCACATACAGGACGTCCACCCCGGCGCTCCGGTAAATCCTCTCTTCAAAGGGCAGGATCACCAGCATTTTGCTTACGCATCGTTTTATCGTTTTGATCCTGCCTAAACGCCAGGCCCATACCTGGGGGCTTATGTAGTATAAAACGGGAATGCCCAGTTCTTTTGCGGTCTTCGCAAGAGGGATGTTGAAATCAGGATAGTCAATAAGAATGAGCAGGCGGGGTTTTTCCTGCCGCAGCCGTTGTTTCATTTCCCGCATGACCTTCAGGATTCCGAACAATCTGTGGAAAACCTCCGTCAATCCCACCACGGCCATATCGGTCACGTCGGCGACGAGTTCAACCCCGGCATTCCGCATCTGCCGTCCGCCGATACCGCAGAACGTGAGACCGGGATCTTTCTCGCGCATGGTTTTGACGAGCCGCGCCCCGTGGAGGTCTCCCGAAGCCTCGCCTGCCACGATCATAATCATTTTTTTGTCCACTGCTTAAGCCTCACCTCTGCCTGAAGAAATGATACGGGGAGAGCGGCATGCGTTTTCCCCTGCTTGCGGCTCAACAGGCATTATTGACCACGTTGCAAATTTGTCCGATTTCCTCACCGGTCAATTCGGGAAACATGGGAAGAGAGAGTATCTCCTTAGCGACGGTCTCACTGATCGGAAATACGTCGCAATCCCCCATTTGTTCCGCAAAAACCTTCTGCCGGTGCAGGGGAAGGGGATAGTATATGGCGGAAGCAATGTCGTTGTCTCTCAGCGTCTTCATAAGGGCATCTCTCCGAGGCGAACGGATGCTGAATTGATGGTAAACGTGCCTGCATCCGGGCATCTCGACAGGCAGTACGAAATCCTTTCGGGAAATCAACGTCCGGTAAGCTTCTGCATGGGAGCGGCGCGCCGCGTTCATTGCCGTTATCCGTTTGAGTTTTACGCGGATGATTGCAGCCTGTATTTCGTCGAGCCTGCTGTTGTAGCCAATGAGGGAATGGGTGTATTTTTTGTCGCTGCCGTGATTACGCAGGAGTCTTATGGTATCCGCTATCCGCCCGTCGGAAGTGATCACCATGCCGCCGTCCCCATACCCGGCAAGGTTTTTGCTCGGAAAAAAGCTGAAGCAGCCGCAGTCGCCCATAGCGCCGGTTTTCCTGCCGTGGTATTCCGCCCCGAAGGACTGGGCGCAATCCTCGATGACCTTTATGCCGTGTTTGCGGGCGAGCGCGCATATCTCGTCCATTTCAGCGGGGTGGCCGAACAGGTGTACGGGGATAATGGCTTTTGTCTTTGTCGAAATCTTCTTCTCCACAAGGCGGGGATCGAGGGTAAACGTATCGGGGCGGATGTCGGCGAAGACCACGGTGGCATCGAGAAGCGAAACGACCTCCGCCGTGGCGATAAAGGTAAAAGGCGTCGTGATAACCTCATCGCCGGGGCCGATCCCGCAGGCGCGCAAAGCAAGAAGGAGAGCATCCGTCCCATTCGCGACGCCGACGGCATGGGAAACGCCATGGACTGTAGCGATTTCTTTTTCCAGTGCGCTCACGTTGGGACCGAGAATAAACTGTGAGTTTTCCAGTACGGATAATACGGCTGCGTCGATTTCGTCTTTGAGTTCCCGGTATTGGCGCTTGAGATCAACCATGGGTATCATGGATAAGCTCCTGCGTGGTTTTCATACGGTCGATGATGGTAAGCCCCAGTTCGAGAGACGTCCGGCTGTCTCTTCCGGAGACACGAGGCGCAGTCCTGTTGGCCACTGCCTCGATGAACGAGCGGATCTCCTCTTCAAGGGGATCGAGTTTTTTTACCTTCAGTTTGTTTTCCGTAATTGTGAGCTGTCCGTCGGCTCCGTTCTTTTTGCCCAGGGAAAGGAGCTCCCTCTTGCCGCAATCGACGGAATGATAGCCTGTCGGTTCAAAAAATCGGATTTTTTGCATGGTCTTGGCGGTTATCCTGCTCGCGGTAACATTGGCAACGCAACCGCTTTCGAAGGTGATCCGGGCGTTGGATATATCGATTTTGTCCGAGAGCACGGATACGCCGGCGGCATCCACGTTCCTCACGGGAGACTGCACGAAATCGAGGATGATGTCCAGATCGTGGA